>JBBQOJ010000166.1:0-6365 GCA_038330815.1 Chitinophagales bacterium
GTGGTGGCCGAAACTGTTTTTGCACATGGCTATGCTATCCTTAATGCCGATGACGACCTGGTATACCGGATGAAAAACGACCTGAAATGTAACATCGGGCTATTCAGTATGGATGAAAACAATCCACGGTTAAAAAAGCATTGTAAAGAGGGCGGCCTTGCCACCGTGTATGAAAACGGTTATGTGAGCATTATGAAAGGCACCTGGAAAATGCGGGTGATGAAGGTAGCCGACATTCCAATTACCTATGGCGGTCGTGCCACGCATAACATTATGAATACCCTGCCTGCGGTGCTGGCCACTTACCTATACCGAAATATCAGGGTGGGCGATATTAAGGTGGCGCTGCAAACTTTTGTACCCTCCCCTACCCTAACACCCGGCAGGTTGAATTTATTCAAATTCAAACAATTTGAGTTCCTGGTAGACTTTGCCCATAACCAGGCAGGATTGCAATTACTGGGTGATTTTGTAAGCAAAATGGCGGGCTCCCCCAAGGTGGGCATCATCAGTGGCACCGGCGACCGGCGGGATGAAGATATTCGTGACCTGGGTAAAATTTCGGCCCAGTATTTCGACGAGATTATTATCCGGCAAGACAAGCACCTGCGGGGAAGAACTGCTGAAGAAATCGTTCATTTATTGATTGAGGGGATCAACGCCACCAAAACAAAGGAAATTCCGGTCACCATTATTTTAAATGAAAAGGAAGCCATCATGCATGCGTACAACACAGCAAAACCCGGCTCCTTAATCACCATTATGTGTGATGTAGTAGCGGAAGCACTGGAGATGATCAAGGGATTAAAAGAAGAGGAAGACAAACAGGTGTAGTGCCTATAAAGGGAATATCCTATTTATAAAGCTACTTTACCAGCGCGCCCTATTGTTGTTAATAAAGCTAGAAAAATGAAAGCCGGTAATTTTTAAAATGGTTTTGGCTAATTTAATCACATCCCCTAAATTTGCACTCTCGAAAGAAATTTTGAGTATGGTACTGGGTTATAGTGTAAAGGTAGCACTACAGATTTTGATTCTGTCCGTCTAGGTTCGAATCCTAGTAACCCAACCGGCGAGGACAAATTGGTTTTATTACTGATTTGTCCTTTTTATTTTCGCTGAAATCCTCTCCCAGCTTGTATATTAGCTCAGCTGATTCATTGAGTCGGGAGGTTCGATCACTCATTCCGTAAAAGTCAATTTTTCAGGGTACATCGAACTTATAATTTCTCTTTTCCGCTTTGTTTCAGCTTCTGAATATAGTTCATCAAGCCTTGTGAGACCGTTTAAAGCCTTATCCAGGAGTGAGGCTAAATTCCTCTGAAACGCAAAGTTGAAATTTCTATTCAATAAAAAGTTCGTTGATAATTATGTTGGATAAGCCATTTGTCTAAGTGCCGAAACAATAATATTTGTGTCAATTACGGTGTTTGCATTTTGCTTAACAACTTTTACTTAATCAATTATTTCCTTCATTGACATTTTTGAAAGTCCGTATTTATCGGCCAGCTCTATACCTTTGTCCAGGTTTTGACGTGTTAATTTTTTACTCATAATATCTATAAAATCGGAAAAGGTGAGTTTACCAGCTTTTAAACCAAATTGGTTATATTCTATATCCGATATAGAAAGGTTTAATGTTCTCATATCAATTTCCATTTAGACAAATCCAGGAGCTTCTCTTTGTTTTCAAACGGTCCGGCAGCATTACAGCCAACGACTTGCGTGCAAACTGACCTTTGCGAAGTAATAGGTACCCTGTAACCAATACCGTTACGCTGAGAACAAGGCCTTATACCGGCTATCAAAATCAAATCATAGGAGTTGGTTCATAAATTTTCCCGGGCAAATCGGATCAATAGACAACACGTAGTCTGTAATGTTGTTAATTAGCGCAGCTTAAACTGTAGACAGGCATCTACATTTCTAAATGGAATTGTTCTACCACGCTACCACATCGTCCAACCTACTTTTGCAAAAGGTAATATCTCCAATACGCTGTAATCCCCTAAAATGCATAGCTGGAGCCCGTCCTGTAAAATTGATAAAATGATGCATCTAAAGCAAGAGAGAACCGAATTAGGTATCAGCTTACAATCATGTGGCCGGCAGTTATCAACGGTTAATGCAAACATTACGCAACATCATGAAGCAATTCGATTAATAAGGGGCAATTATGTAAGCAAAACAATGGGTAATGCCAGCAGTAATGAGCTGCTACTTACGGAGGCCCGAAATCTTTCTAAGATAGTCAACTGGAGATTCGACGTTAAAACCAAATCCTTATCTTGTCCAAACAATTTTTTTCCCGTGGAAATTCTCACTGATTACCTGGCGGGCTTTAAGGCTTATGTGGATCTGATGGGCCTTGAAGAAGGGAAAATACTTCTAACTGCCATCCGGCAAATACTAAAAACAGGCAAGCCATATGTTATTGCGTATCACCTGGCTAGCCTGGACGGCGAAAAAATTATTTTGCAACATGGCTATTGTGAGAAAGATTTAAATGGTAAAATTGTTGCGCTCTTAGGCACTTTAGAAGATGTGTCTGAATCTAATAAGCTAGCAAAGCAACTAAAAGATTTAAAGGAGCAATACCAGCTATTACGCTCGTCACTCCCTTCTCCGAAACAGAATGAAAAAAGGGAGGTAACTGCTTTTTCAAAAAAAGATACGCCCTTTTGTTATGTTAATCACGATTGTCCGGGAAACCCAGAAAAGGCATTTTCTATTTTAAAACCGGAACACAGCAGCGTTTCACCTTGTCATTTAATAACTATAACAAAAAGTCAACCTGAAAAAAAAGCAGTATTGGTAGAGAAGATGAAGGCCCTCATTAATCAGCTAGTTCAAGGATCAAATGAGCAAATGGCAATAAATTACTCGCAGTACCTGAGTGAGCAACTCAACTACAATTATAAATACCTTTCGAGTATTTTTTCAGAACATCATGGGGAAACCATTCAACATTTTTTTTCTTCAGAAAAAATAGAAGAAGTAAAGCAATTGATAAGCGCCGGTGAATTAAATCTTACAGAAATTGCCTTTAAACTACACTATAGTAGCGTCAGCCATCTGTCCAACCAATTTAAAACAATCACCGGTATAACGCCATCACAATACAAGTTACTGATAACGAAAGCTGCTGTTGCTGAAATAACAGAGAGTACTCAACAACCGATTTAAAAACTAAAAGGATGATAAGTAGTTAGTTGAAAATGGCGTTTCAGTCTCTTATATTCATTCATTTGTTCCAGCAAAATTGGACTCAGCGCCGCTACTTTTCCGGTTATTTGTCAATACCACTGATTTCAGGCGATTGTTGTAACAATTACGGATAATTATGTAACACTTAGGGGGAATGGTTAAGGTACTTTTACACCGTAATTATCCAGTCGCTGGCCGGAAAAAAAAATTACCCTCTGATACTATGAAAATCAATATTCCCGATGCGGAATGCTTCTCTTTGCGTACCCGTACCAATTGCTCAAAACTTCTCAACTCAAAATGGCTTTCCTTCCTGCTGCTAATTGCAGTATTGGCAGGTTGTAAAAAAGTGAATGAAGAAATTGGCCTTACCAGCCTTTGTCCGGCGATCATCTCCACCAGTCCCATCCATCAAGCAGTAGGCGTAAGTCTTTATACACAGGTAGCAGCTACGTTTAATAAAGCCTTAAATCCGGGCTCTGTTAACAGCAACACGTTTACGCTGAAACAGGGAACCAACCTGGTTGCAGGATTGGTGACTTATACCGGGGTAACTGCTACGTTTACTCCCGCGGTTTCACTTACCGCCAACACGATGTATGTAGCTACCATCAGCACAGGTGTTAAAGATCCTGGCAATAATGCGATGGTCGATAATTATACATGGAGTTTTACTACCGGCGCACCGGATGTGATTCCACCGGTGGTTACCAGCACAGATCCTTTAAATGCTGCTATTGGCGTTGTGTTTGATAAAAAAATATCAGCCACTTTCAGCGAGGCGATGGACTCCTTGTCCACCACCAGTAATTTTTCACTCACCAACACTACGCTTGGCGGGCAAGCAATTCCCGGCACCATCACCTATGCTGGAACCACGGCCCTTTTTAGCCCACTAGTAAATCTTGCCGCGGGCACTACGTACACCGCCAGGATCATTAAAAATGCAAAGGACCTTTCCGGCAATAAAATGGCCAATGATTATGTTTGGAACTTTACCACGGCCGGCCCCGTTACACCGCCCACCATCCTTTCAACTGACCCTGCAAATCTTGCGGTGGATGTTGCAACAGGTAAGGTCATCTCCGCTTTATTTAGTAAGCTAATGAATCCTGTGACCCTTAATAATACCACTTTTCTTTTGAAGCAGGGACTAACCACCATTGCAGGTAATGTTACTTATACCGGAAGTACTGCAAGCTTTTCCCCGTTGGTAGGCCTTGCTTCCAACACCTTGTACACTGCCACCATTACAACAGGTGCTAAAGATCCGTCAGGTACTTCCATGCTGACTGATTATACGTGGACTTTTAGAACAGCGGTGACTATGGTGCCGCCCAATATCCTGGGTGCGGCTGCTATGTTTGGTGCATTTGGTGGCAATGCCGGTATTACCAACCAGGGGTTAAACACGGTAATTAATAATGGAAGTCTGGGTACTACCGCAGCATCCAGCCTTATTACCGGATTTCATGAAGGCAATAATATTTACACGGAAACCCCACTCAATGTAGGTAATGTAACAGGTAAAATTTATACTGCTCCACCATTTCCCGGGGATGCAACCTCTTTTGCTGTTGCAACCAAAGGTTTACTGGATGCCACTACAGCTTATCTAAGTATTTCGCCTGCAGCCAAACCGGGTGGAATCGATCCGGGTGCGGGAGAATTAGGCGGGTTAACCTTGGCACCAGGCATTTACAAATCTGCCAGTGGCACCTTTAATATCTCCAATGGAAACCTGACGCTCGATGCCAAGGGGGATCCAAATGCTGAATGGATATTTCAAACCGCAAGTGGGCTCACAGTAGGTATCGCCGGTCCAATGGGAGCTAAGTCTGTGCTGCTTATAAACGGTGCGATGGCGAAAAATGTATACTGGTATGTAGGTACTGCTGCCACTATCAATGGTGCGGGAGGTGGAGTTATGACAGGAACCATTATCGCCAATTCAGGGGTTACTTTCTCCACAGCCGGCAATGCTGCTCAAACAGTATTGAACGGGCGGGCCATTTCGCTGGTTGCTTCTGTTACCATGGTTAATACCACTATCAATGTTCCTAACTAAGCAGCTAATGCCAGTTCATTCCCAACTATTATTTAATACTATTATTACAAATTTTCAAAAAGAATATCATATGTCAACCCATCCTTTAACCAAACACAGCTATCTCTTACTGCTGTTTATTTTGGTCGCTTTTTCAACCAATGCACAAAAGCTACCGCGTGTACAACCCGTATGGTGGTTTGGACAATCGGCAGCGGCCAATTTTAATTTTTATCGCGGTACAACGCAGGTAGTTAATAGTTCACTTACCGTTCCCACGGCATTTCACAAAGGCGAAGGGATACGTCCTTATGCATCTCTTTTAACGGAATATCGGCCCAACCGGGTTTGGGGCGGGATGCTGAATGTAGCTTATGATAACAGGGGCGGCGCATTCAGGCAGGTTACAGCACCGTGCAATTGCCCGGCTGACCTGTCTACTAACATCAGTTATATAACCATTGAACCGGCGGTAAGGCTTGCTCCATTTGGAAATGCCTTTTATATTTTCGCAGGTCCAACCGTTAGTTTTAATGTAACAAAAGACTTTACGTACCTGCAGGAAAAACAAACCGATGTTCGTGGAGAATGGGGTGATATGAGGAAAGTGTTGCTATCAGCCCAGGCTGGTGCCGGGGTAGATATACCTCTTTCTAAAAAGAGTAGTGCAACACAAGCTACCCTTTCCCCATTTGTGTCTTTTTTAACAGATTTTGGCCATCAGCCAAGAACGGTAGAGACCTGGTCATATTATACCGTACGGGCGGGTGTTGCACTTAAATTCGGCACTTCGCGTAAAGCGGTATCCACTACTACCGAAACCCCTTCGCCCACCCCGGCAACTTTGATACCGGCTGAAAAGGAAGTATTTTTTTCCGTAAGGGCCCCTAAACTGGTACCGGCAAACCGGCAGGTGAAAGAATCCTTCCCGCTTCGCAACTCGGTATTTTTTGATATGGGATCTAGTGAAATACCTGCCCGGTATGTACCATTGACAAAAAGCCAGGCGCTATTGTTTAAGGAACAACAATTACAGGAAGACCAACCCGGTAACCTGGCCGGCGGTCGTTCGTCAAGACAAATGGCCGTATACCACAATATAATAAATATC
>JBBQOJ010000167.1:0-6347 GCA_038330815.1 Chitinophagales bacterium
AAGCAGGTTGGGTTTGAATGGGAAACAAAGGAACAGGTTTGGGAGAAGGTGGAGGAAGAAAAAGCGGAGCTGTTTGAAGCCATTGCCGCCGGGGATAGCAATGCAATAGAAGACGAATTGGGGGATCTTTTTTTCTCCCTGGTAAACTTTGCAAGGTTTTTGCAGATAGATGCCGAAAATGCGCTGGAACGAACCAATAAAAAATTTATCAGCCGTTTTACAAAGATGGAATCTGCTGCTACTGCTTCCGGTAAGGAACTGTCCGAAATGACCTTGGCAGAAATGGATGACTTGTGGAATGCAATAAAGCGTTCGTAAATGCACCAGTTGGGTTGGAAGGGTTAGAATTAATTACTATTGATGTTGCAAAAGAAATATTCATTCAGGGAGTTTTTACTACGCAACAGTTACTTATTAGTAACTGCCGCCTGGTTAGTCACCATCTCATTTATCATTGACAATTACCTTACCGGAAATTCGTCACCTACTACCGTAGGAAAAAACATCAGCCATTTTATCGGGAAACAGGAAAGGGATTTTGATGCCATGTCGGAAGACTCGGTGCTCGTTACCCAACTCGCACAAAGGCGTTTGAATGAGGTTATGTTAAATGAAGTGGTAGACAAGGACTATTACACCTTCCTGTACAGTGTAAACGAAACAGGTCAATTTAACCTGCTATTCTGGAGCACTCAAATTGTTGAACCGATGAGTTCGGTGGCAGTGATGCAGGGTAAGTCGGGTTTTATCAAACTATCGAATGGTTACTATGTATGGCGAAAAAATGTTTTCAATAACCTGGTGATGGTTGCGCTGATTCCGGTGAAGTGGGACTACGCCATCACCAATGATTACCTCCGCAACACGTTTTCGGTGGGTGAAAATATTGAAAAAGCATACGCCATCAGTGAATCAGACCAGGGCATCGCCATCAATTCGAAAGAAGGAAAATTTTTATTTTCGCTAACCGCTACACCAGGCAACCTGGTAGTTCATAACAACCTGCTGGCTTCCTTTTTCCGCATTTTTGCTGCCCTGATCGTATTGATTTTCATTCAGTTTTTAGCTACTTATTTTGTACTGAAAGACTTTTACAAAGGGGTAGGGTTTTTATTGGTGGTAGTAATCTTGCTGCGGGGGCTTAGTTATTTTCTGCCCATCCCAGTTAATTTCAGGCAATTCGACTTATTTGATCCGAATGTATATGGGTCTAATGCTATTATGAAATCGCTGGGCGACCTGCTTATCAATGCCCTGCTTTTTTTATGGTTGGTGTTGTTCATTCGTTTTTATTTGCAGGTAAAAAAAGTCATTATAACGACAAAGCACCTAGTTACAAAGTATGCGATTATGATTGGTGGGCTTTGTATACTGGTACTAACTACCTTTATTGGTGGGCATATCATCCGTTCTATCATTGCCGATTCCAGGATATCGTTTGATGTCATTAACTTTTACACCCTTAGCGGATACAGCATTATTGGCTTTGTTATTCTTGGCTGTGTAGCTATTGGTTTTTTCTTTATCAGCCAGATTGTTCTATACCTTTTGAAGCCGTTATTGCCCAAAAACTTACTGGTATTATTGTTGGGAGTAACCATCACCGGATTAATCACTTTAACCGTTCGTATTGATACCTCCCACGCCATATTTGAATTATACCTGCTGATATGGTTATTAATTTACCTTGTATTGCTCAGCAGTAAACATTTGTTTTTGGAGGCGTCGGAAATTGTTTCCTCACGGCTCATCTTCTGGTTGTTTTTCTTTTCGCTTTCCATTGATATCATTATGTTGGCAGAGAGTGGTAAAAAGGAAATTGCCCAAAGAAAAAGCTATGCCGAAACCCTTGGCACCAAGGCAGATCCGGCCAGCGAACGCCTGATGAGCACCGTATTAACAGATTTCAGGAGCGAAGCCCTTGCGCCTTTATTCGACCAATTCAGGAATGAAAATGGCAACCTTGCCTTAAAAGACAGCCTGCTGAATGTTAATTTTACCGGCTATCTCAACAAGTATGATACACGGATATTTACATTTGATCAATACGAAAACCCGTTATTCAACAAAGACTCCACCACATTTAATACCCTCACTACCATTCTCAATACCCAGGGAAAACTTACCACCATACCCGACCTTTACTTTTATGATGTGGCCTACGACCGGTTTAATTATATTAGTAAGAAAGATATTTCTGACTCAGCAGGGAAACTGCTGGGCTATGTTGTTATTTTAGCAAGTCCTAAGAAATATAAATCAGATGCCCTTTACCCTGAATTGTTTTTAAAGGGTTTTGATAAATCCATTGATAACTCGCCGGTTCATTTTTACGCTGTATACAGCAAATTGAAACTAGTTGCCAGTCATAATGATTATGGCTTCCCGCTATTACTAAACCCCGGGCAGGTGCCTAAATCGGGCTTTATTGAAATTAGTAAAAAAGGATATGATGAGCTGTGGTACAAGGCAGGCTCAGATAAAGTTGTGGTAATTGTTAAGAAGGACACTTTTTACATAGAGGCGATTACCCTTTTCTCTTACCTTTTTTGCTCCTTCCTGTTTGTTACCTCGGTGTTCTGGTTGCTCAATGCCGTGATCAGGTCGCGCCTTCGCTGGCGCGAGTTAAGGCGCCACTGGCAGATGAGTATCCGTAACCAGGTACATAGTACCATTATTTTTATAAGCCTTACTGCGTTTATCATTGTAGGACTGGCCACCATTATATTCTTTATTGAACGATACGATAACAACAACCGCGAAAAGTTAAGTCGTATTATAAGGGTGATGCAGAATGAAGTGCGCAGTTCCCTAACCAACCTGATGGTATTTGACGACGTGATAAAAGTATATGATGAAGGATTTCGCGAAAAGCTGGATGAAACCATTGCTAAAATATCGGAGGTACATTCGGTAGATATTAACCTGTACGACCTGGAAGGCATGCTCAGGGCCTCTTCGTTGCCCCTGCCATATAACAAGGGCATAGTTAGTACACGCATGGACCCGGTTGCTTACTATCACATGAACAACCTGAAAGAGATCCAGTATTTTAAGCAGGAGACCATTGGCTCCCTGAAGTTTTTGAGTAACTACGTACCAGTGATTGATGAAGGTGGCCATGAGTATGCCTACCTCAATATCCCGTATTTTACTTCGCAAACGAAGTTACGCCAGGAGATTTCCAACTTCCTGGTAGCCATCATTAACCTGAATGCTTTTATCTTTTTAATTGCAGGTATTGTGGCGTTTTTTATCACCAACAGGATCACGCGGTCCTTTTCTTTTATAAGCAATAAAATGAAGGCCGTTAATCTTGGCCAGATGAATGAAGCCATTGAATGGAACCGTAATGATGAGATAGGTGAGCTGGTAAAGGAATACAATAAAATGGTTGCCAAATTGGATGATAGTGCGGCTGCCCTGGCGAAGAGCGAACGGGAAGATGCGTGGCGCGAAATGGCCAGGCAGGTAGCGCACGAAATTAAGAACCCGCTTACCCCGATGAAACTCAGTTTGCAGTACCTGCAACGGGCCATCGATAGCAATACCGGCAATGTATACGACCTTACTAAAAGTGTGGCCCGCACCCTGGTGGAGCAAATTGATCACTTAAGCCAGATTGCCGGAGAGTTTTCGCAGTTTGCCAATATTGGCAATCCGCGCAATGAAATTTTTGATCTTAACGAATCTATAAAACTGCTCACCCAGTTACACTCGCTGGAGGATAACCTTGAACTGTCCTGGAAACCTGCCAATGGTGCCGTAATGATTGATGCTGACAGAACCCATATCAATCGTTTATTTACCAACCTTATTCAAAATGCCCTACAGGCGATTCCGGAGGATAAAAAAGCGCATATTGTTATGGAAGAGCATTTGTCAGAACACAGTGTGCTTGTTACGGTTCAGGACAATGGCGCCGGGATTCCGGATGAAGTACGCTCCAAAATATTTACGCCCAACTTCACTACCAAATCTTCGGGCACGGGTCTTGGCCTCGCCATGTGCAAAGGTATTGTGGAAGAAAGCAAGGGTAATATCTGGTTCAATACAGTGCTTGGTGAAGGAACTACTTTCTTTGTAGAGTTGCCAATTATTACCGATTAAATACCCTTCAATTGTTTGCGCTGTTGTAAATAGCGTTCAAAATCCTGCAGGGAAAAGCTGCTGAGGTTAAAGTTTTTGGTAAGCATCGCCTTTTGGGCTACACTTACGCCATATTGAATATCATCAAAACCCTCTGGCGCATGGGCATCCGGGTCAATAGAGATCAATACATTTTTTGAAAGAGCGTAGGGAAGGTGTCGCCAGTCAATGTCGAGTCGGTTAGGGTGGGCATTTAATTCAAGCACTACCTGGTTGGCTGCACAGGCTTCCACAATCTTTTCATGGTCAACAGGGTATCCTTTACGACTAAGCAGTAGCCTTCCTGTTAGGTGGCCCAGTATGGTGGTGTAAGGGTTTTCAATTGCGTTGAGCAGCCGCATCATTGCCTTTTCTTCGTTCATTTTCAGGTTAGAATGTACGGAGGCGATCACCAGGTCGAACGTAGCCAATACTTCGTTCGGGTAGTCAAGGCTGCCGTCATTAAGAATATCGCTTTCTATGCTTTTGAAAATTTTAAAGGGCGACAGGCGCTGGTTTAATTCATCGATATAAAGGTGTTGTTCCCGAATGCGCTCTGCCGACAGGCCATTGGCATAAAATGCACTTTTGCTATGATCGCTGATTACAAGGTATTCAAAACCTTTGGCGATGCATTGCAACGCCATTTCTTCAATCGTGTTGCCGCCATCGCTCCAATTACTATGGCTATGAATGATGCCCTTGATATCACCGGTGCTCAACAGCGGTGCAAGCGCACCTGCTTTTGCCAGGTCGATGACTGCAGCAGTTTCCCTTTGACAAGTGGGGATAAAATGAAGGCCGGCCTTTATAAATATATCTTCTTCTGTAAGGCAATTATTATAATCAATTGCAGGGAACTGTTGGGTAAAGGCAGTTTCAAATTCAAGAGAGCAGGCGTTTAAAAATGCCTGTTCCACCAGGGATTTATTATCGCAACCGTATACCCGAAACCTAAGTCCAACGGAACTACGGTAAAGATAAGCTGCGCCCTGTACTTCGATCAGTTCTATATCACTAATGGTAGTAAAGCGATTGGCTATTTCAGCAATAGGCAGGTTGATTACAAGGTCGAGTTCATTGATAATTTCAAGTTGTCTTATAAAGGAACCGGTTAGTCGAATATTGTTTTCTCCAAACAATTGTGCAAAAAAACTTTGTACACCCTCCTGCAGGTGGGCTACCTGCGCATAAAGGAAACTCCCCTTACTTTTCAAATAAAACTCAATCGTTTCAATTACGTTCTGCTGCGTTTTTTCACCAAAGCCTTTGTATAATTTAAGGCGGTTCTCTTCGCAGGCATACAATAATTCACCGATGCTTTCAATTTCCATCTCCTTCCAGATGGTAGCAATTTTTTTTGGGCCAATGCCTTTGATGTTGAGCATTTCCATTACACCGGGAGGTGTTGCGTTGATTAATGCTACCAGTGAGGGCAGTTCGCCGGTGGTAAGTAATTCAATCACCTTTTTACTGCTTGATTCACCAATCCCCTTTAGCCCGGCAATTTTTTCGTGCGGCAATTCACTTAACTGCATTGGCAATTTTTCAATACTGAAAGCCGCAGCGGCATAGGACTTTGCTTTAAAACTATTGCCACCATGTATATCGGTTAATTTCGCTAAAAGCGAGAAGCAGTCTGCAACCTGGTAGTTGTTCATACTCAAATGTAAAATGATTTTTATTAAACTGTCGGATAAAAAGGTAGGAACATTATTAATAAAGATACACCTGCTTTATCCGCAAAGTAGGTGAAGGGTACAAGTTGCTCCACATAAAAAGTCCCGGCGTGTGCCAGGACTTTTGTATTCGTTTCGCTTTCAAGAAAGCAAAGCTTACTTCTTTTTTGCAGGAGCCGCTTTCTTTGCAGGAGCCGCTTTTTTTGCAGGAGCCGCCTTCTTCGCAGGAGCAGCTTTTTTTGCAGGAGCAGCTTTTTTTGCTGGTGCAGCTTTTTTTGCAGGAGCAGCTTTTTTAGCTGGTGCCGCTTTTTTTGCAGGAGCAGCCTTCTTAGCTGGTGCCGCTTTTTTTGCAGCTTTTTTTACAGTTGCCATGTTCTTTAAAATTTAATTGGTTAGTAAATAATACTTAAAAGTAAAAATATTTTTTTACCCGCCAAAAAAAACTTTAATATTAAGCCGTTGCTTCCACCGCATTTACGGATATATAACTCTTATCTCCGCTGCCTTTTTTAAATTCTACAACACCATCAGTTAATGCAA
>JBBQOJ010000168.1:0-6325 GCA_038330815.1 Chitinophagales bacterium
CGGTATGTAAATTGTTGCCTAGGTACGGGGCTTCTTTCTGGCGTTGGCAGATCTTTGAAAATAAAACTGCTGCCAAGGAAATAAAACCAGCGAAATACCGGACAATTACGAACTATCAAAGCACACCCTCATCATCTACTATAACGACATTGCGCCGCGGCCTGTTCCTGCTAAATCTCATTCATCCATTTTTTAAATTCAGCAGAATTTTCCTGGCTTACTACAATTTCATCATTTTACCGGGATGGTCAGTTCTACCACCACTTTACTTTTTTCGGAAGGAATAAAACGTTTGATATAGTTTACGTTCACAATGTATTTCCTGTTTACCCTGAAAAATCTATTTTCATTCAGTTCTTCAATTAGCTCACTCAGGTTACGGGCCTCTGTCAAAAATTTCTTTGACTCCTTATCAATCTAAAATATCAGTTTATGTTCCGTATAAAAAGAAGCCACATCATCTGCCTTTATGCTTTGAAATTCCAAGCCCTTCTTACAATGATCCTGTTTCTTTTTTGATTTTTTTCCTTCACAGAATTTAGGAGGGAGGAAAATTACCAATTTTGGAATAGGGTTGTTTAAGCTAAAGAAGCAATGACAAATTTTTTAAGAAAAATATAGCATCAAATCCATGTGTCCAACGATAAATGTCAAGGGGCACATGGATAAGAGCTGGAACAGCCGATTTTTTTCTGTAAGCTGATGGGGTTACTTGTTTTAGTTTATAAAACTGCCTATCGAGTTTTGTAACGATTGAAACCTACTGTCAAAACAAACTTGCTTCCGTGGTCGGAGTCCTTTAAGGACCACACCCTCCGGCTAATATACTTAACTAAAATTGGTAAGTATTCCAAATTCATCCACTTGTTGTTTGTAAAAAAGCGCAGAAGAAAATCTATACGCTGCAGGATGATTGCACAAAAGCCAATTTGGTTGCAATGCGTTCCAATGCCCGCCTCACCCAGGGGGCAGGAATGAGGCCTAGTTTTGTGTGTTGGCCATCCTGTATCCGGTTGTTACTGATCTCCTTATCTGAAGGGAATACCTTAGGCGCAATTTTTTATAAAATCAGCGATGGTAAATGTAATCACAAGATAAAAAAGGGGAAAAAGGGACCGTGATGAAATAAAAGCCACCAGCTTTTTATAACTAATGGCTTGACTGCTTGTTAATTTGGTGCCGTTTATAGAGCGATAGCAGTGTTCGGTAAGGACACCGACAACGGAGGCAAGAATCTAACGCAAGCAGCAGAGTCATAAAACTGCCGCTGCCCTGAATGATTTTCGCGAACATTAAGTTCATTCTCCGGCTTTTTCCTGTCGCTATAAAATGCCCTGGTTCCTGAATAGAACTCAACACTATTACTTTTTCCTTATTACAGATACATACCCACCATTTATAGCCAAATCAACTTTTATAATATCGCCTTTTTTAACCGTTTTTGTTTTCTTTTGAAGTAGGGTAGGTTCCTTATCAGATTTTTGGGTATCTGCCCAAATCTCCATTTCGTATTGGCCAGCGGATAAGAAATCAAGATTTACATTGATGGTTTTACGTTTGCTATTATTCATTATTCCTAAAAACCAGGTATCGGCAGAGCGCCTGGCTAGGGCAACATGCTCGCCGGGATAACCGCTAACAAATTTGGTGTCGTCCCATACGGTAGGAACTATTTTAAGAAAGTCAGCTCCGGCCTGGCCACGGATATTATCCGGATGATCGCAAACCACTGTTAAGGCGCTTTCGTAAATCACAAATTTAGAGAGTTCGGCAGAGCGGGTATTCATCACCAGCGTTGGGCTTTGCTTTTTAAATTTTTCCTTAGTAACATTTAAAAATCCGCCGGGAGTGTAGTCCATGCCTCCGGCAAGCATACGCGTAAACGCCAACTTAACGTTGTGCTCGGCATTCATATCGCCAAACTTATAAAACTCGTTGCCCATAACTCCCTCGCGGGTTATCATATTGGGGTAGGTGCGGATAATACCGTCGGGCTTGTAAGCTCCGTGGAAATCGAGTATCAATTGGTTTTCGGCAGTGCTTTTAATTATCTCGCGGTACCAGTTTACCATTTCCTGATCTTCCCGCTCCATAAAATCAATTTTTACACCTGCTATTCCCCATTTTTTGTATAACGGAAACGCTTTTTTGTATGCCGAATTTTGGTTTACATCTTTAGAGTACAGCCATAGAATAATTTTTACATTTCTAGATTTGGCATAACTAATAATTTCGGGCATATCCAATTGCGGTGCTACTTTGGTAATGTCGGCTTCGGGCGAATTAAACTTGCCGTACCATTGCCAGTCAACCAGCATATAAGGCCAGCCCATTTCGGCTGCTAAGTCGATGTACTTTTTGATTACATGCATTTCCATTTTAACCTCTGCACTCCACCAGTGATCCCAGGCGCTCATGCCCGGTTTTATCCACGAAGGATCTGCTATGGCACATGGCTCGTTCAGGTTTTGAATGATTTCTGATTCGATAAGTGTGCCCGGAGTTTCGCCTATCATAATTACCCGCCAGGGGGTATACACCTCGTCATCAAACCTAACTTTTACTCCCGCTTCCGGCTCACCCATAATTGGGACGAGCTTGGTTGTAAGTTGGTTTTTTGTGCCATTTGTGCCTACATAAAAACTAGTATAGTTATCAATATTGGCTTCTGTTAAGGCTACCCAACAATTTTTTCCATAATCCATCAGGAAAGGCATACCGGCTTTAGAAGTGTCTCCAAGAGAACTTAGTTTGCGCTCCATAAATTCCTTCTCGTTCGAGTTGGCATATCCGCCATATTCTACAATCCATGCGGTTGGATCTTCCGGAATGTTGAATGTTGTTAATTCTTTGGTTATTTCACGGTGGCCCACTTTTTGACCCCGGTATAATTTGTAGCGGAAGGCTACACCATCATTAAACGCCCGTACAATCACGTCCATTTCCCGCATTAAACCGGTTCTCTCTTTCAGTTTTAACTCCAGTTCGTTGCATTGATTTAATACTTCAGCATGCTTAGATTTTACTACTGGTTTCCAAACTTCGCTAATAGTTTTGTTTTTTTGGCCGCTGATGTTGAAATCTCCATCGAGAATCGGTTCATCTTTTATTTCGAATCCTAATTTGGAAAGGTTTAGAATTACCCGGTTTTTTGCATTAACCAGGTAACTAAGTTTTTGCCCGTTTTCTATGGTAACAACTATGTTTTTATCCGGGGATGTCACGATGATTTTTTGGGCCCTGGTTTGGAGGGTTCCTGTTAAAAATGAAAGTGTGATAAAGAGGAATTTTAAGCTATTCATCTGGTGCTATTGATTTTTTTATTTTAGTGAAGGTGCCAATTTTTTTAATCACCTTTATACAGTTAGGTTTATAATTGTATTTATTACAATTATAAATAAAGCTACTTTATTTTTCTTTTATTTCTTCAAAATATGCCAATAGAATTTTATAAATGGTAGGGCGAAGCTAAACCCGTTTAACCCGGCAGCTATGGAAAACCCGCAGTGGGTGGTGAAATTGAAGCGTAGGAGAGGTGGGGATTTGGAATGCATAGCGGAACTGCAGCAACGAATGGAAGCAGAAATTTGGTTTTCAAAAATCTATGAAATGTTATAGCTAATGATACCTTGAGGGTAATTCTTTCCATTTACATATCCTACATCGCGTTTTTTATGGCATTGTGCGTATATTATTCTGAAGCTAATTAATAGTGCTAATAGTCCTAAGTTCGTACCTTTTCCGTAATCTATAACCTTGTCCATAATGCGGGCTTCCAGACTTCACGAGTACTTAAAATATCTTGTACACGAAGAAATAATTTCCTCTTAATGATATCGGGCGCAAATCAGCAATCACAACCCGGCTCCATATTTATGCTGAAATTTTAAGCGACTACTTTTTCTCAATACATTCTTTTTACTGGTTGCTTCGTCTTGTGCCTGCTATTGTTATAAATTAGCCAAATGTTACGAGCAGCAAAAAGTAGCGTTCCGCTGGACACGTTCAAATCCTGGCGCAGAGCTACGTTCTTACGGTTTTTTCCAACGCAAACCTGGCAGCGAGTTGTTGATTCGTGCCTGGAAATTAACCAACGACCCTACATACCGATCAGGAGCAATTTTATCCGCGCAAATGGCCCTGGGTGCTAATCCTAACAACAAATGCTATACCTCCGGTTTAGGACGAAATCCTATGCATTACCCATTATATTTAGATGCTGAGGTCCAGGGAAAGGATACCCCGGATGGTTACCCGGCTATTGGACCGTATAATCCACTCTCTACAAATGCCGGATTTACAAACCAGATAGAAAGACTAACCCCCATGTTTACACCAGGCTATAAAAGCTGGCCTATGACAGAGTTTTGCCTTGACTCAGGACAAGTGCATCATGTAGATGAGCATTTACCGAATATAACTGGCTGGGTGGTCTATCTTTATGGTTCGTTGATCAAACACAGTTAATTATATGTACTTTAGAACTAAACGACAAAAATTAAATCGCAGCTACAATATCCAGGAGGAGATTATTTAAGGTTAGTTCAGGAGGAACCCTGCTCTAAATTTCTTATTACTTTCCGGTAGGCAGATGGCGTAGCTTGTTTTAATTTATAAAACTTTTTAATTTTTTAGTGCAGGATAATTTTCCGCTTTCATGGTGTTTACCAATGATCTTGCAGTGTAGTTTTCAAAACTGCTTTTTGGCAATTCTTTGCATTTATTTCTAACTGCTCCCATAAAAGGTGAATATGATTCGGCATTATCACCTAGCCATATATCCGCACCAGTTTATTTTGGATCAACCATAGCAACCTATTTATCACAATCATTTTATTGTCCTCTGAACCCAACAACTGTTGCCACTTGTTGATGGTGATTGACCAAAAATATATTTCATTGATTGCCGTATAAAAATTTCAATGGCTTTAGTAGTAAAATCATTCAGTCCATTTTTATTTTTAGATTATTCATTTCAACAAATTTATCTAAGCTGCTTTTGGCAAACTAAACTAAAGGCTGTGTTCGGGGACACCGACCACGGAGGCAAGATATAATCTAGTAACGTAGTACAAGATGTATAATAAGGCTGTAACAGCTTTGCTATTACCAAAATATAATCCGAAATTCGATTGATTAATCACACTTGTGAATTCCATTTTTGAGCCGTTAAATAGCACTCCATGTTAAAACCTTTTTTACTACTTCTCTCATCCTGCATTATAAATTCAACTTTCGGAACTTCCTTAAATAAAACCTCGCAAGAAAGCAGGTTCAATGCCCCCGGTGAAATTAATGATAGTATTTCTGCCAATTTGCCGGTTAAAGCGAAAAAGAAAAAGAAATTGCGTTTTCAGCAACCTAAAAACGATATTAATCAAATCATTATTTATGGGCAAAGCTTATCTACCGGCCAGCAAACCGCACCCTCACTATCAGTGAAAAACTATGCGGGTAACTTAATGCTGGGAAACCAGGTTTGGTCTAATTTTTCAAATAATATTGATACCCCTTCTCTTGTGTTTAACCCTTTATTTGCCCGACCAACCATTTATTCCAAAAAAACAAATGAACAGGTTTTAGCAGATGTTAGCATCGATGCTAACAATCAGATTAATTGCGAAACCCCTGCTGAAGGCTTTGCCAATGCAGTTAAATATAATTTCGATAAGGACTTTCCAGAGCTCAGCAATCGGAAATTTGCCGCTACCAGCACTGGCGAAGGTGGCCGTTCTATAGAAATACTAAGTAAAAACAGCCCCAATAAAGACGGAAAACTTTACTCCTATACCGTAAAAACCATGACAAGATCAAAAGAAGCCTCAGCGCGAATGGGGAAAAGCATTAACTGTTCTGCACTTTTGTGGATGCAGGGAGAATATAATTATACCCAGGCTAGTAAACAAGGCTGGAGCCCCGCGAGCCCTGCAACAAAAGATAAAAACGTATACAAAAATTATTTATCAAAATTAGTGAGCGATTTAACCTGCGATGTAAAAACGGCATATGAACAAACGGATGCACCGGTTTTTATTACTTACCAATGCGGTGCACAATTTACCAAAGACTTTGATGTGCCAATAGGGATGGCGCAACTTGAACTCGCAAATACAGATCCGCGGGTAGTTTTAGCTGGTCCGGTTTACCCGGTGTCTGATCGGGGAGGGCATCTTTGCCCCAATGGCAGCCGATGGTATGGCGAGATGATGGCCAAAGTATATTACAAAACCATTATTCGGGGCGAAAAATGGATACCTCTGCAACCTAAAACGATTACTAAAGGAAAAAAAAGTATAGATATCGATTTTTATGTTCCTGAACCGCC
>JBBQOJ010000169.1:0-6284 GCA_038330815.1 Chitinophagales bacterium
ACTACCTCCCGCCGGCATTTGATAGATGCCTTTTTGCTAACGCGTAAAGTGCGGCCACCTTACAACAACTGGTTACTTTTTTCCGGAATGATAGAAGGCTTTTTTGCGAGGTATGATTATCCCTGGGATGAGATGCGGGTAAACCTCGCCCTGCGACAAATTGATAATTGGTACCTGGGGGATGGTGTTTATTCGGATGGTGAAAAATTTCATTATGATTATTACAACAGTTATGTTATTCATCCCTACCTCAACCAATTGCTGGAAACATTGAATCAAAAAAGTAGTTTCTATAAAGCCATGGGTGAGAAAGTAACGGAAAGGAGTAAACGCTACGCGATGATCCAGGAACGCCTAATAAATACGGATGGCAGTTTCCCGGCAACCGGTAGGTCGCTGGTTTACAGGGGAGGCGCTTTTCACCACCTGGCGGACATGGCCTGGCGCAAGTGGTTGCCTAAGGAAATATCACCGGCACAGGTGCGGGGCGCATTAACGGCCGTAATTAAAAAAACAACCGAAGCGCCTGGCACTTTTACAAAAGCAGGATGGCTTTCGATAGGTTTATACGGCGCACAACCCAGCATGGCAGACAGTTATAACAATACCGGTAGTCTTTACCTTTGTGCCGATATACTGCTGCCGTTGGGACTGCCTGCCACTGATAAGTTCTGGGCTGCCCCTGCGGAAAAATGGACCGCACAAAAAGTATGGAGCGGGATGGAAGTGCCCAATGACCATGCCATTGATTGATTTAAGCCTGGTTGATAAGTAAGCCTTTTGCTGGTTAACAGCTCGTACTTTGAATACATAATGTATTCGTGCCTCACCTCTTTATTTTGCCTGCCTGCCACCTGATACTACAGGACAGTGATACCAACCGTTTATACGACATTGTAATTTGAAAATGCTTGCTATGTCGAATATTAAAGTTTGGTTATTGCGAATTTGCCCCCATACCCGTTGGCTCCGTTTTACTGGTTCAAAAGAAAGGCTGGAGGGGTACCTCCTGCTATACGTGCTTCCGGTAAAAAGTTCAGCAGGGGCCGAAATTGCCCGTGCAAAAATTGCTGGCAGGGTAAAGATTATAACACCGGACAAATATAGCAATACATTGGGTGGCGTGTTGGGTACCGCGGCTGATGCGATCTGGGAAAGTCCTACCTACCTGCATGGTTCCATTAAGACAACAAACATTGATGACCATGGCCTGCGAAAACTGGCGGGTGAAAATAACCGGATCATGTTACAGCAGGGCATCCCTTTTGCTGCGCCCTCCGACACCCTGAAGCCAAATATCCTCTTTACATCACAATTGAACGATTATCCAAAGGAAGCCATCGTGCCATTGAGCGGTAAGTCTTCCCATGCCTGGCTGTTGATGGCGGGATCCACCAATCCCATGCAATCGGGGATAGTAAATGGGGCAATCATTATTTTGTATACGGATAACACTGCTGATACCCTATTATTAAAAAATCCCGAAAGCTGGTGGCCCATTGAGCAGGATTATATGGAGGATGCTTTTGCATTTACCATCGATGCAGCCAGGCCAGTGCGCATCCATTTAAAAACAGGGAAAATGGTAACTGAAATGAGTATAGCATTGGGGCATACAATGGTAAAATGATTGACGGCGGTGCCGCAAAGGTATTGGATATGCCATTGAATGCATCCAAAGAATTACAATCTTTAACATTAAAAACCATCACCAATGATGTGGTGATTGGCTTAATGAGTGTTACTTTACAAAGGTAAAAAGCAACCATTTTTTGCGCTCTTCAGTGTAGGGAGGTTGTTAAAAGAAGAGGGGGTTAACATCAGCAGTGATTCATAGGTTGCGGCGATATAAAAGAATAAAAACCACTCTGAATTGTCCGTTTTCTAAGTTTCCTATAGCGTTTTATTTTTGTATGATGAGCGCATACATAATGTGTACTATTTTTTAAATACTTATGCCTGGTAACAACAATTTATTGGTACAACCGCATCAAATGCAGCAACGCTTTGCGGCTATATTGCAAGCAGTTGGCTTTACTGCGGAACGTGCATTGGTCTGCGCGGAAATCTTCACCGCCAATAGTGTGGATGGTATATACACCCATGGGGTAAACCGGTTTCCCCGTTTTGTAAATTATGTAAAGGCCGGGCATGTGCTTCCCCAGGCCGTCCCTTCCTTACAACATAAGTTTGGCGGGTTGGAGCAATGGAATGGGCAGTTGGGCCCGGGCCCGTTAAATGCGATGGCTGCAACGGAGGCGGTGATGCAATTGGCGCGGAAGCACGGTATTGGTTGTGTGGCGCTATCCAATACCAATCACTGGATGCGGGGCGGTACCTATGGCTGGCAGGCGGCCAAGGCAGGATTTGTATTTATTGGATTTACCAATACCACCGCTATTATGCCGGCATGGGGTGCGCTGGATGCCAGGCTGGGCAATAACCCGCTGGTGATTGCCTTGCCTTACCAGGACGAGGCGATTGTGTTGGATATGGCCATGTCGCAGTTTTCGTACGGTTCGATGGAGCAGGCGGTTTTACAAGATAAGCAACTACCCGTTGCCGGTGGTTATGATAACGAAGGAGAGATCACCACCGATCCGGCTGGCATCCTGTCTTCCAAACGCCCGCTACCTATTGGTTACTGGAAGGGCGCAGGCCTTGCGCTGTTGTTGGATATACTGGCCGCGGTATTGTCGGGCGGACTGGCTACCAATGAAATTGCCGCTTTATCTGCTGAGCATAGTGTGTCGCAGGTTTTTATTGCTATTGATATTTCCAAACTAGGCAATCATTCGCTGATCACCACAACGGTGAACAATATCCTGGACGATTATCAGCAGTCCATTGCGGATAGGCCGGGTAATAGCATCACGTTTCCCGGCGAACGCGTTTTACGGACGCGGCAACAAAATAGCGCCAACGGTATACCCGTACTAAAAAAAGTGTGGGAGGAAATCCTGCAAATGCCGGTTTCCTGAAGGGGTGCCCTCTTAAAACGCGTTGCCTCTTATAATGATGATCCCTTTTAAAAAAAATACAAATGAAAAATATTTTACTGATTGTGCTTACCCTTTGTTGTGCTACGGCGGCTACTGCTCAAACTAACGGAGAGGCTTACCTGTTTTCTTACTTTAAAAAGAATGGGCAGGATGGCCTGCACCTTGCTTACAGTTATGATGGATTTAAATTGGAGACGTTAATAAACGACCAATCCTTTTTAACACCGGCGGTGGCAAAGGATAAACTGAAGCGCGATCCCTGCATTATTCGGGGTGCGGATGGCCGGTTTCACATGGTATGGACCGTAAGCTGGAACGACGGTGGCATTGGCTAGGCCAGTTCCGCGGAGCATCTCCCAAATATAGCCCTGGAAAAACTAATCAAATTTCAAAGAAGCTAAAAATTGTTCATCGGCTTCCTTATAGCCAGCTTTTGCTTTGGCCAGGTAGGTGCCGGCCAAAGCATCTTTTTTTTGCAACTTGTAAATGCGGGCCAGCATCCAGTAAGCACCTGGGTAAGCCGGATCGTGCTTTAGCATATTATTGGCTGATCTTTCTGCCAGCTCCAGGTTACCGGTTTTGATACTCAATTGGGTAAGGAGTTGTAAAAAATACAATGCATCAATCCATGGATCGGGTCCGGTTTGTTTTAAAAGCGTTGATTGGATAGACTCCATTTGTTGTAAAAGCGAAGTATCATATGGGTTCTTTAGTAAACCGATACCCATATTAACAATACCAGCTTGTGCATATAAATAACTAAATGCTTCTTCAGCGTCTTCCGGGTGCATACCCATCTTTATCTCCGCTTCTTTAAGGCTGTCCACAATGTGCAAAGCCTGCCTGTGATTTAAGGCGGCGTTTTCCTCGTCCTGCTGAAATACATTGCCTAGCCCGGTAATGAAGAATCCCATAAAACGGTTACCGGGTTTATCAGAGAAGGTAAGCGGTTTCGCAAGCCTGATAGCAGCTGCTGGCTGGTTGTTCTGGAGGTAAAAAAACGGGTGTCCCTTACGGATCCGACCTTCCTTTTCAGGAGTATACGCTTTTAAAGTATCCAGTTTGCTGAAAATGGATTCGCCTTTTTTGAACTGTCCCTTGTACTGGTGACAATAGGCAAGTAATTCCATGTTATGCTGGTGATGCCAGTCGTAATGTGCCGGCATATTTTCGGCTTTATATTTTTCCAGTTCCAGTTTAAATGCATGGTTGAATTTTTCAATGGCTTTCGAAACCTGGCCCGTTTTCATCAGGTCATGCGCATACATGTGCCAGGCATGCGGAATTGCAGGTGCGGCCCCGGTGTAACGGTTTCCATATTGCAACGCTTTGTCAAATTCCGAAGTTGCTTCATGCAGATGAACGAGGTAATGCCAGGCGCCAAAATGTTCAGGATCCAATTCTAGTGCTTTGCTAAAGTATAAATCGATCGCCGCCCTGCTTCTTAGTGCATATGTTTCGCCGGGAGCGCCCTTGGCCTTGGAATAAGCACGCATCAGCCCGGTAAATATCCACATTTCAGCATCTTTAGGAAATCTTGCATTGGCACTGTTCATCATTGCACTAAGCACTACTCTTTGTTTCGCCACCGCAATGCTGTCATTAACAGGCTGCACCAATTCGTGCTGCATTTCAATAAACTGTCGCTCCCTTGTGTTCAGCAGGGTAGACAGGCCCAGGGCACGTTTGGCGAAATTTCGGCTTTCGGTGGAGTCATTAAGGCTTTCGTATGCCTGGCTCAATCCCCAGTAAATCATCGGGGCAGATGAATCATGGCTTTGGGCCACGTAAAACGATCTTGCAGCCTGCACGTACTCGAAATTATACAGGTAAGCCATGCCCTGGTGGAAGAACTGCTGTGCTTCCTGAGAACTGGTGGTGATTTGAAATCGAATATTGCCGATGTCTTTTTTTATTTCAATTGGTATTTTCAGGTAGTCGTCCGGTACATAGGCAAAGGGGCTACAGGATATGGCCTGCATGGTACGATACCTGGTTTGTTGTACAATGTTAGTGGGGCTGTCTACCCTTGCTGCCGGTATTACCAGGGCTGCCAGTAATGGAATGGCAATCACCAGCCAAAAAATGATAGCACTTTTTTTCATAACCTACAATTTTATCAACAATAATTACCTGGAGGGGCGCCCAACGTCAAATACCTAACTTTTATATCAAATGAAAGGTATCAAATAAAATTAAATGGTCAAATTATTTAATGTAAACGCGGAGAAGTATTAGGTAAATGGCCTGATAACCAGGGCATTAGAGCGAAATGGTGCCAGCAGCCGGAAGTCCTGCTACATAAAAGTTCTGCGACCCAGTTTAGTACAGGAAAAGTTTACGTGGGAGTCAGGCGGGCCCTGGTTTTTGAGGTGAAAGTGGCAGCGGGTAAACGCCTGTTAAGCAGTGCCCAATTGAGTGATGCCAGCGGGCCTCCCGCCAAACAATTATTGGATAGCCTTTTGAAGTATAGGGAGACTGATCAATTTAATCCGTCTGTACACATCGACGTTAAGTTAGTAACGGAATTATTGACACCACCCGCTACCTTTGTATTCGATCCCTTTACCATGGGCAGTCCGGACGAATTAAAGCCCATTTCAACGGCTACCAACAACCATTAAATACGATGCGCCAGGCCTGTTTTTTCCTGCTGTTGCTGGTTACAGCAGCAACTAACAGTAACGCACAACGGATTAACCGGCAACAGGTAGTTGAACGGCACACGATAAAGAATCCCCGCTTTGACGCTTTGTCGCCATTAACCGTAGGCAATGGTGCCTTTGCATTTACGGTGGATGTTACCGGGCTTGCAAAGTTTTCCCGGTGACTATGCCCGGGGGGTGCCGCTGGGAACACAGAGCGAATGGGGACTGGCATAGTTATGTGGATACCGTCGCCTACCATTTTAGTGAAACACTGAACTCTTACCACCTTAATGGCCGCAAAGTCACCTATTCCGTTCAGATAAAAATGAACCCTTGCTGCAAAAAAATGCCGTCAATTCGCCAAAATCCGCATCGCCTGCAATTAGGTAATATCGGCTTGGAGATCACCATGAAAAATGGCCAGCTGGCCGGTATCAACGACATTTAAAATATTCAGCATTCGCTAAACATGTGGACGGGTGAAATTAATTCCCGCTTTACCGTAGAAGGTGTTCCGGTGGAAGTAATCATCTACGGCCACCAGCAGGACGACGCGATTGCTGTTAAAATAAAGTTGGCGCTAGGTAGCCAACGGCCGGCTCAACTTACGGATAGGCTTACCCTATGCAGGCTG
>JBBQOJ010000170.1:0-6246 GCA_038330815.1 Chitinophagales bacterium
CCTTGTCCCAATCTGCCCCTTTTGGTGCCATCTCACGTCCATGGATATACGAAAATGTAGTTTCATCCGGCGCTATCATGCCACCGCGGGCACCCATTTCAATACTCATGTTACACACGGTCATCCTTCCTTCCATACTCATATTTTCAAATACGTCACCTGCGTACTCCACAAAGTAACCGGTGGCACCTGCCGTGGTAAGCTGCGAAATAATATAGAGGGTAACGTCTTTTGGCGTAACCGCTTTACCCAGTTGGCCATTTACGTTGATGCGCATTTTAAGCGGTTTGGGCTGCATAATACACTGCGACGACAATACCATTTCTACCTCCGAGGTACCAATACCAAAAGCGATGGCTCCAAAAGCGCCATGGGTGGAAGTATGTGAATCGCCGCATACGATGGTCATTCCCGGGAGCGTAATACCATTTTCCGGTCCTACCACGTGCACAATACCATTTTTCGGATTGCCCAAACCCCAATGCGAGATACCATACCTGGCAGCGTTTTGCTCAAGTGCCTTTAACTGGATGGCAGATAAAGGATCTGCCACCGGGAGGTGTTGGTTAATGGTGGGGGTATTATGGTCGGCTGTAGCAAAAGTATGTTCTGGGAACATTACCTTGATACCCCTGCTTTCCAATCCCAGGAAAGCTACCGGGCTGGTAACTTCATGTATAAAGTGCCTGTCAATAAAGAATACATCAGGTCCATCTTCAATTTTCCTTACCACATGTGCATCCCACACTTTATCGAATAAGGTACTTGGCTGATTGCTCATTGTTAATCTTTTAATGAATTAATTTGCAAATATCCATGGATTTTACCAAAAAATTGCAAATAATAGCTGATTGATCAATTTTTGTTGAAGAATTTTCTGGCAAGCATTGTCAACCAGGCGACGTTGGTAGATGCTTAAATATCCTGGTTGCAGGATGGTTGCACTTAAAAAGCCAGCGTTACAGGCAGGCGGCAATTTAATAATACGGATATCCTTTTTACCTTATTTTATCCAAGTTGCCTCTTTGCAATGGTACAGGAAAGTGCCGTGGGTAAGCATTGGCTATCTACACCATCTTAATCCGTACATCATACACAAAATCTTTCACCGACAATATTTTGCATTTTTGGTGAAGCGGGTGGAGCGGATTGAGCAGGTAATTTACTTCCTCGGGTACAATTGCGGAGGGTACTTCTATAATGGGCGAGTTGGGGCCTTGCAATAACCCGGTGCCGAATTCCCTCGTAGAAAAAGGGGCCGGCATTTCCTTCCAGTTACCGGGCAAGTCAGCCTGTTGAAGTTGCAGTATACCCGTATCCGGAATTTCTATACAGGTGATACTTAGTGCCCGGGGGATGGTGTGAATATTTACATTCACTGAATATTCCAGTATGGCCAGGGCACGGCTTCCCGAAGTATATATGCAGGGCGTTAAAGGATAATTCCACCTTCCGCCGAACAAACGGGCACCCTCGCCGCTAAGGTCGTGCGCAAACCTGCTTTTCCCAACCCTGTAAACGATCATGGTAACAATTATGCATAAACGCCATATTCAATACGGCCAATCATATTTTTAATTTCCTCGCGACCAAACTGGTTATCCATTAACTTAAAAGGTAACAGGCCGCCCAACGCCTGGTTAGGACTAAACATCCAGGCATTAAAGCGGGCTTCATCTTCAAACACTTTGTAACCATAGGAATAAATATCGGCAAGACTAATGATCCGTTCGCTTAAAGAGGGATTGAATTTATCATTGCCCTTTTTATTGATAAGGGTAGCCCTTGTAACTGAAAGCGCACTGGCTAATTGATCGTAATCGAGGGTGGCCTTATTTTTAAAACCTTCCAATTCTTTTTTGCTAACACCAATGCGAATAAAATTCATTTTATCAAAGGCGGTTAACTGGCTTTCGGGCCTGTTGTTTGAATTGGAAAGCAGCGTAGCACCTTGCGCTATTGATACCTGCAAATGATTATGGGCCATGGGGTAAGCAACATTTTTAACATCTGGGCGCTGATAACTATAATTGATTATTGGCTCATTGGCCATATTTGCTGCCGGTGTTTTGGACTGCTTTAGCGCGACTGTTTTTTTAGCAGCTTTGGGTACTTTTTTAATACTGCTTTTCATGATATAATTTTATATTAACGTGAGTACAAATTTATACTATTTTTTTAAATTGAATTATTTTTTTATTCACTTTTTTTGCGTGGGATGTAGAATTGGCATATTAGGCTATTGGAAAATACCTACCTGTGAAGTGGATAATCACTTCTCCAATCCTATAAAAATTTCCTGTTCCAGTACTTTTTTAGTTTGATGTAACAGGTGTATGAGTTGTTTAATAGCAGGTTCGGTCATTGACTCGCTTTGTGGGGCCCTGGTTAATTGAAGATTATACAGCGTCCTGTTGCCATAAAGCGCTAACAAATCAGCGGTTTGAGGGGGCACAAGAAAACTGGCCTTTTCACCGAGGTGCCGTTTAAACTCATTAAGGTAAATATTTATGCCCTCAAAGTCAAGGTCGCCAAAATGCAGGTAGGCATTGGGGATAGTTTTCAACCATTTTACCAGGTCGTTGCTTTGTGGGTAGCGGCTTACAAACAAGGGCTGAATGGAAGCAAACAGGTAGGCTTGTTGTTGAAGGCGGGAAAAGTTTTCAGCGTTTTCTATCCCAACGATGGTAACCCCGGGTGATGGAATAAAATTGGTATAATCCGAGATAAAGGTGAAAGTGCCGGGTAAGGGTTGAAGGGTTACCGGTAACCCATCCAGGGTAGCTAATACCGGTTGCAGCAGGTTTACCAGGAAACCGCTGAAGGTTCTGATCCTGGTTAATTTGGAATCACCCGAAATTTCCACGGCCTCCGCCCGGGTAATGAAATCGCCGGCTTGTTTTTCAATATATCGTTCCAGGTTGCCAATCCCGAACTGGTTGTGCAGGTAATCGTTCAGCACCGATGGGTTGGGTAAAAAATAAATCGACCGGGTTTTCCCGAGTACCTTTTTTTGCAGAATACCATCCTCCCTCATCTTTTCTACCACCGGGTGGTGCATCAGCGAACCGGCCAGCGTGGCGCCTGGTTGCTTCAATTGACGCAGCTTCATGGCGATATGTAGGGGTAGTTTCATCAGGCAGTTACCAGGTGGGTGATAATTCTTTTGATTCTTGTATTACGGTTGTTATCTTTTTCGAGTTTATAAATATGCCGGTAGTTCAGCGCATTGTTCTCGGTGGGCGATCCATTAATGAGCAGGATATTACGATCGTTGGCAAATTGTAAAATCCCCTTGATATTGTTGGGATGCAGTTTGCCAATTTCATCCATCATGCAATGCAGCCTGAATTCTTTAAAACGTTTGCTGGCACCTTCTTTAAAAACATTGAGTAGCATGATGTTGATCATTGCCTTCACCAGCACATCGGTGCCTTCTGAGCCTACATTCGATAATTTTTCCACCCAGCCGGTATCATTCTGATTTTCCTCTACCCTGAATTTGAGTTCAAAAGAATCCGACAAGGCAATGGTGTCTTTCCGGTATTCAGTAATGGCCTTGCTTAGTTGCTTTAACAGGTCGACCGCTTTTTTATTACTGCTCTCCTGGTTAGTGGAGGAAAACAGGTTGAGTCCGCCAATGTCAAAACTATGTTCATCATTGTAGGCCTTTACCTGTAATAGCAATTGCACTACCCTATTGGCGCTCCCATCAATCCGTAATTCGATTTTGCGGATGGCACCCACAAAATTTTTATTTTCAAAATCTTTGTTGATGTTACTGATTACTTTTTGAATGTCGCCTGTTTTCGACATCAGGTCGCCGGTTTCCTTACCTACCAGTTTAATTACATTGGCAAAACGTTCGTTTACCCGTTTTTCATACTCATCAATTTTACTGTTATTGATAAATTCATTTAATTCTTCCGCAAATTCCTGGTAGCCCTGTTTATCGCCTAACATTTCCGGGAATTTAAAAATATTTTGCGCACTGAAATTACCGAGGAATTTATTTGCGGCCTCTTTTAAATCATCCAGCCTTTTAATGGCAGTATAGTAACAGCGGTTCACCTCGTCCACAAGGTAGCGGCAATCTTTTTCGTTTTTATACACTTCCTTTTCTTCCGTATAGGCTGCCGGGAGGCTTATATAACTATCCGTTTGCTGAAACTTATAAAATGCCTTGTTATCTTCTTCCAACTGGTGCAACTGTTGTTGGGCTTGCTGCAGGCGTTCGTTACAGTTGATTAATTCGTGTTGCAGGGCCTCTTTCTGTAAACGGTACTTTTCAGTTTCACTGCCATACTGTTTTTCCAGGCCGGTGCGTTGCCCCTTAAATTGGTCTGCTTTATCAATCAATTCATTTTTATCCTTTTTATATTCTGCGGCAAGGTCGCGGTGATCATCGATGAATGTAAGTTCGGCGTTAATGAGCAACAGCTGCTTTTCAATTACCGCCAGCCTGCTGGTATCGGCACCCTTGCCCGCCAATTCGTGCTCACGTCGCTGGGTAAGTGCCAATTGCTCTGCCTGCAAGTTGACCCGGTATAATTTCAGTGCCTCGTCTACCCGTGCCTGTTGCTGAGCTAACTGCAACTCCACCCCGTTCATTTTCCTGGTATGTTCCCGCTCCTTTGCTTTCAGTTGTTTGTCCAGTTCTAATTCAGTAGTCCGCGCTACCTGTTGTGCCGCAGCCAGGGCTTCACTGGATTGGGCAATATTATTATCAATATGTTCAATGGCCTGTTTTCGGGCCGCCGCTGCTTTTTGTTCCCAGTCTTTCACCAAAAACACAGCCTGTTGTAATTGCAAGGTATCCTGTTCCTGTTTATATTGCCTTTCAAGCAGGTTATCCTTTGTCTCTTTTAACAATGGCTGGTATTTTTTCTTCAACTTTTCCAGTTGCTGCACCTGTTGTTGTTGCAGGCCCTGCAATTCCTTTTGCGTACCTGCGATTGATTTTTCAAGTTGTTTCAACGCTGCCTGGTAATCAGCAAGTGTTTTCACGGTCATTGGTACATCCTGTAAATTCAATTCAATTCCGTACAAATGATAATTGTCCTTAACCACCTTTGGTTCCAGGGTAGTAATGAAAAGTAATTGATCGCTCAACACCTTTCCGATGGTGTTTTCCCAACCGGGTTTGTTTTTATTCAGCCACCCGTAGAGTGCTTGTTCGCTGTTGGCCAGCTTATTTGTTATCGCTTGAAATTGTTCGTTTTGCGTTTCCAGTGCTACCTCAAGCTTCTCGAGGGTTCGTTCCGTATTTTGTAAAATGGTTTTCTCCTCCAGTTCCCATTGTTTTTGATGGGTTTCAATCAGCAGTTTTAAATGTGCCAGCTGGTTCTCATTGTCCTGGATGGCCAGCCGGTATTGGGCGGCGGTGCCAATGGCACCGGCCGATTCTTTTTCAAAAAAACGTTGATGCGTGATGGTGGCTCTTTTAATCCGCTCCTGTTGCAACTGTTGTTGTCGCTGGTCTACTGACTGCTGGCTTTGGTCTATTGCGTCCCGGTGTTGTAAACGGATGGCAGTAACTGCCTTGTCGTGGAGGAGGCGCACCTGCTCTCTTTCTACAGCCCCCTGCTCCCGCAGGTTGACCATCTCTTCCTTTTTATTTTGTTCAAAGGAACGCGCTGCCTGGTGGAGGCCATTTAGTAAACTATCAAACTTGAGCGTTATCTCCGAGAAATGCATGGTGAGCACCTGTTTTTCCTGGTTAAATTTTTGCCATTCATTGTCGAGCGTTTTCCGGTTGCTGAGGCGTTCCATTATTTTATCCACCTGCAGCTTTTGATAGTAATCTGACTTTTCCTTCGCCTTTTTTATATCATTGTCCAATATGCTGATCTCGCCCCTTATTTTCTCTGCCTTTGACCTAAACCGTTGCTCGGCAGACAGGGATTTTTCCGCCAGGATGTTCTTTTCCTGGTCCAATTTTTCTTTTTTGTCAAGTAGTTTTGGGATACTTCTTTTTAATTGGGCTGCGGTCCAGGCCAATTGAAGGGCAAATTTATTTTTTTCACTTTCCAGGTGCCGGATGGCTAGGTGATTTTTTACTACCTGCTCCGCCTGTTTTAAAATGGCTGGCTGTTTGTACAGGTGGATATCATTCAACTGGTTTTCGAAATTTTTCAAGTGATGCGTATAGCTTTGCAGGTCGATACTAATTTCCTCTTCATTAAGCGACATGATGATGGTTTGCTTGATGAATTCCGCTTCCAGCTTGCTATTTAAAAATACATT
>JBBQOJ010000171.1:0-6244 GCA_038330815.1 Chitinophagales bacterium
GACAGACGATCGCCTTTTAGTCCTGACAGAAATCATGTACATCATTTTCTACTTGACCTGGGGTTTAGTCATAAAAAAGTTACCCTGCTTTGCGTGGGTACCAATATTGGATTTATGGCCCTTGCTTTTTTCCTCAGAAATATTGGTACAACTTCATTGATTGGCCTCCTGATGTTGATCGCCTGCTCCCTCATTTCATTGGTTTACTTTCTTAGAAATAAAATTAAGTACCCCGTCGTCCCTGCCATTGCCCTGGAAGAAAAAATTATAAAATCGCACAAGATACTTACCCTTGCACCCGAAACCGTAGAAGTTAATTAGTTCCGTAGCTGCGTTGGCCCTTCCTGAAATTTAGCTGTTAAAAAATAGAATAGTTGCCTGACTATTGTTCTTTTCTTTAGATTTGCAACCACTTAATTGTCTATTATGTCAGAAGAACTGGAAATGATTAACCAGGATACAGCGTCGTTAATGAAAAAGGCGATGAATCACCTGGAGGCAGAACTGGTAAAAATACGCGCTGGTAAAGCAAACCCGAATATGTTGGATGGTATTGTAGCCGATTATTATGGTGCCCCTACCCCGCTTGCGCAAATTGCCAACATCTCGGTACTGGATGCCCGCACGCTTTCTGTGCAGCCGTGGGAAAAAAAGATGTTACAACCCATTGAAAGGGCCATCATGGCCAGTAATATTGGTATCAACCCTCAAAATGACGGGAATTTTATCCGCCTCTTTTTGCCCCCTTTAACGGAAGAAAGAAGAAAGGAACTGGTGAAGCGATGCAATGCGGAGGGCGAGCAGGGAAAGGTGTCGGTTCGCAATATTCGCAGGGAAGCCATTGAACAAATCAAGAAGTTACAGAAGGATAGTGAAATCAGTGAAGACCAGGCAAAGAATGCCGAGTTGGAAATCCAGGACCTTACCAATAAATTCATTGCCATTGTGGAAAAGCACCTTGAAGCCAAGGAGAAAGAAATTATGGCGGTGTAGACAAGCGGGCCGGTGCTTCCTTATTTCCCGTTTGTTTTTTTTGCAAGTGCTTCCAGGCCGGGTGTAGACATTCACCAGCAGGTGATTTTGCGTGTATCCTTATTCGTTAGTATCCGTATTAAAGGCGGGCAGTTGATCCATTTCTTCCAGCTGGTTGTTGTTGACACAAAACCCATGGCAGTGGTTGCCATTGGTGATAACGATATAAGGAACTGCCAGGCTGATGTTATACCGCAAAGCCTGGTGTAGCACGGAAGGTGCTAGGGCAACTTTCATTTCCTTGCATTCGATTATCATCCAGGGCATAGACTGGCGGTTGTACACAACAATATCAAACCGCTTCACCAACTCTCCAAGTTTAATCTCTTTCTCCACTGCGATCAGGGGGGCGGGGTAATATTTAACTTTCACCAGGTACGCCAGGAAATTCTGCCTAACCCATTCTTCCGGCGTTAATTGTACCCATTGTTTACGATGTCCGTCAAAAATAAACTCCTTTTCCCTGATGATTTTTATTGCTGGCTGAAAGGTCGGATAATCAATCTTAATCATGCGTTAGTAAAAACTTTTTGTATTTTTATCAATGGCTATGCCTCAAAGTAAGTTCATTCATTCCTGCTATGGCGCCTGCAAATTAACGAATAAGGAAAGTAACCCTGCCATAAATAACAGCGGGGCTTGATAAACAAACAATCTAAACATCGAAGTAAATCAATATGAAAAATAAGGAAGACATTGTACAAAACTGGCTGCCAAGGTATACCGGTGAAAAACTGGAGAATTTCGGGGAATATATCCTGCTCACTAATTTTTCCAACTACGTAGAGATGTTTGCCAAATGGAACAGCGTTAAGGTAATTGGTAAAGACCGGCCGATGCAATGTGCCACTGCAAATAATATCACCATTATTAATTTTGGTATGGGCAGCCCGGGTGCGGCCACGGTAATGGATTTACTAACCGCCATTCATCCCAAAGCCGTACTGTTTCTTGGAAAATGTGGCGGGTTAAAAAAACGCAATAAAATTGGCGACCTGATTTTACCTATCGCCGCTTTAAGGGGCGAGGGTACCAGCAATGATTATTTTCCACCGGAAGTGCCTGCCCTGCCGGCCTTTATGCTGCAGAAAGCCATATCTACCACCATCCGGGATTATGCCTGTGATTACTGGACCGGTACGGTGTATACCACCAACCGAAGGGTATGGGAACATGATGATGTATTTAAAGAATACCTACAACGGGTACGGGCATACGCTATTGATATGGAAACAGCCACCATTTTTACCGTTGGGTTTTACAATAAAATTCCAACCGGCGCCTTGCTGTTGGTAAGTGATAGTCCAATGGTACCTGAGGGTGTTAAAACAGAAGCAAGTGACAAAAAAGTAACCTCAGAGTTCGTGGAGCGCCATTTGAAAATTGGCATTGATTCCCTTAAGCAATTGATTAATGATGGCTTAACTGTGCGGCATTTGCAGTTTTAGAATGCTAAATTTTAAACTAACCAACTTTTCACTTTGATTCTTCCAGGCCCACCTGCCCTGCCCGGGGAAATAACTGGGTAGCTCAAATTTCCAGGCAACCTGCTACCGATTCGACTTTGTATTATGGAACAACTATATTCCTACCAGCAACTTTACACTTTTGCCAACAACCTATTTCTTGCCATTGGTTGTAGTGAACAGAATGCGGACCTGGCCACCAAGGTATTATTATCAGCCGACTTACGCGGCGTAGACAGCCATGGCATTGCACGGCTAACGGGTTATGTACGGTTGTGGGAGGCAGGCAGGATAAAGGCCAACCCCCAAATAACAACGGTATATGAAACTCCTTCCACTGCAGTGGTTGATGGCGACAAGGGGCTGGGACTGGTGGTGGCACCGGCAGCCATGCAGGTAGCTATTGAAAAGGCCCGCCAGGTTGGTACCGGATGGGTAAGTGTAAAAAACAGTAATCATTTTGGCATTGCAGGTTACCATGCCATGATGGCCCTTGACAATGACATGATTGGCATCGCCATGACCAATGCCTCTGCCCTGGTTGCACCTACCTTTTCGGTGGAACGAATGTTGGGAACCAACCCAATCGCGGTAGCCATTCCTGCCGGTAGCGAGCCCGCTTTTGTAGCAGACTTTGCCACCACTACGGCTGCTAATGGCAAGCTTGAAATGCTGCAACGTAAAAAACAGGATACCCCTAACGGTTGGGTACAAACGAAAGATGGATTACCTAGTACAAATGCCAATGAAGTTAGAAATGGTGGTGCCCTTTTGCCGCTGGGCGGTGATAAAGAACATGGCAGCCACAAAGGATACATGCTGGGGTCGGTGGTAGATATTTTTTCCGCCATTTTAAGTGGTGCCAACTATGGGCCCTGGGTACCACCCTTCCCGGCCTATATTCCCATGCCCGAAAATTTACCGGGTGAAGGCATCGGCCATTTCTTTGGCGCTATGCGCATTGATGCCTTCCGGCCGGCCAATGAATTTAAAGCACACATGGACAAATGGATTCAACGTTTTCGCGCAGCTAAACCCATCTCCTCCGAACAGCAGGTGGTAATACCAGGCGACCCTGAAAGAGCCATGGAAGCAATTCGAATGACATCAGGAATCCCTTTACTGCCTGCTGTTGTAAACGACCTGTCTGCCCTTGGCGCTACCTATCAAATAACATTATAAAGGTGGCAGGTGGCGCCAATATCCCGGTTTCACATATACAACTGTCCCCGTTGGCCTGCTATCTATAGCTCCCCTGCCACACCAACTTATTTATAAACTATTTTTTGAAACGGGGAGATTATCGGGTAATTTTGCCGACTGAAATCAACAACCAATCTAATATTAACTGCTGTTACAGCGAAACGGGGCAAGTATGAAAATAATGAAATTTGGCGGCACCAGTGTAGGCAAGCCGGAAAGAATGCATGAAGTAGCTAAGCTAATAACACGGGATGAAGAGCGTAAGATTGTGGTGCTATCCGCATTAAGTGGTACTACCAATGCCCTGGTGGAAATCAGCGCCTCCCTTTCGCAAGGTGACCGCAATGCCGCCAACAAACAAATTAATGCGCTGGAACTGCATTACCAGCATTTTTGCAGCCAACTGCTGAAACATACCGCCGCATTGGAAAAAGCCAGGGCCATCACCAACGAACATTTCGAGTTTTTACACATCATTTTAAAAATTTCTTTTAGCGAAGCACTCAACAAGGATATCCTGGCCCAGGGCGAATTGTTAAGCACCAAATTATTCTCCGTGTACCTGGAGGAATTGGGCATTGATCATGCACTGATTCCTGCACTGGATTTTATGACCATCGACAATTACGATGAACCACAGATAGGCAGCATTAAAGTTAAACTCGCACAGATCATTCAAAAAAACAAGGATAAAAATATCTTTATCACCCAGGGATATATCAGCCGAAATTCAAAAGGTGAAGTAGATAATTTAAAAAGGGGGGGCAGTGATTATAGCGCTTCCCTGATTGCTGCTGCCATCAATGCTACTGTGTGCGAAATCTGGACGGATATTGACGGGATGCACAATAATGATCCCCGTGTGGTGGCTAAAACGATGGCCATTGAACAGCTTAGCTTTGAAGAGGCCGCCGAACTTGCTTATTTTGGAGCGAAAATTTTACACCCGGCAAGTATCTGGCCGGCGCAATTTTATAATGTACCCGTTAAGTTGCTCAATACGATGCAGCCGGATGCCCGCGGTACCCTTATCACTGAACTGGCCGGCAGCGTGGGCGTAAAAGCGGTGGCTGCCAAAGATGGCATTACAGCTATCAAAATTAAAAGCAGCCGCATGTTACTCGCTTATGGTTTCCTACGGAAAATATTTGAAGTGTTTGAGAAATACCGAACCTCCATTGATATGATTACCACTTCGGAAGTGGCGGTTTCGCTCACCATCGACAATGACCTTCATTTAAATGCCATTATCAAGGAACTGGAACCATTTGGCACGGTGGAAATTGACACCAATCAAACGATTGTATCCATTGTTGGCAACGAAATCACCCAAACAGAAGAGGTGATGGAAAAATTATTTAAGTCGTTAAAAGCAATCCCGGTAAGAATGGTTAGCTACGGCGGCAGCCGTCATAATATCTCCATACTGATTGCCCGCAACAACAAAGAGCAAACTTTGCAGGCACTTAATGAAGATTTATTCGGGCTATCGTAATCAATAAGGAATGCCCAGTTTTTTGTAAATAAAATGCATCAGCCAGGCAGGCCCTATCATCAGGAACTGGATATCTTTTAAGAAGGAGGGTTTTTTGCCCTCTATTTTATGCCCGTAAAACTGCCCAATCCAAGCCAGCACAAAAATGATGGCCGAGAATAGCCAAAGCGGAAGTCCGTCACTGTTTTCTACAAGTTGACAGGCAGGCCAAACAAAAAAGCAACATGCCAATCCAAATGGTTTTGCTGAGTACAAAATAATAGGTAATCACCAACCCTATCACCAGGAAGGCAAGGTTCAGTGCAACCCCTTTCACCGCAATCGGTAATTTTATAGTATATAAAAGTCCTGCAATAGAAAAAAAGATAGCAGGCACACATATCCAATGAATGATTTTATTGGTTGGATGTTGATGGCTTTCACCATATTCATTCAACCATTGTTGCAACGCAGGCATAACAAGCTATTGAACGCCTAAGGTAAACATTCATCAACAGAAAACAATACCAACAGGGTTGGTGCGCTTGCTTATCAACTATTTTTGGCAGAAAAAGTGAATGCTATTTTATATCCATTACTTACCCCTGCTTATCCATCAACTGCCATCTCCTCTTTGCCTAACAAAAATTTAACAGCTAACATGCAATGAAAAAGATCACATGATTGTCAACGCATTGGTTTTTCATAGGATATTGGATTAAACGGGCAGAGATCTCTATCTCAGCCCTTTTTTATGCACTCCAAAAAAAATCCCCTGTAAGCAGGGGAGTGAATAGTATTACCATATTGACAATGTACCTAAATTACCAGCATGGCATCGCCATAACTGAATAAGCGGTATTTATCTTTGATCGCCTTTTTATAAGCTTCCATCACCAGGTCGTAACCAGCAAAAGCACAGGTCATAATTAACAGGCTGGTTTTTGGCAAATGGAAATTAGTCACCAGCGCATCCGCAATAGAAAAATTATAAGGAGGATGAATGAACATGTTGGTCCAGCCTTCTGAAGGCTTCAATAATTTCTGTGCTGTAAAGGATGATTCCATG
>JBBQOJ010000172.1:0-6226 GCA_038330815.1 Chitinophagales bacterium
GTTTTACCCTGGTTGCTGTTTTTTGTTGATAATTGGTGGGGGTTGTATGGGTTTGCCCGGCTTAATAGCTGGAGCCTTTTACCAACTGTGTATATTTGTGCTAATTGTTTATTATAATTTTAAAATAACGGAAAGCGACCGGCGGAAACCAAATGGGTTGCAGGTATTCTTCATTACCTGTTTCATTGCTCCTGTTGAGTACAATACGGTCATTAATGATAAACCAGTCTTTTTGGTTATTACTGCCACTCAACAACGCGGTTCGGCTAACCAAGGTATTTTTAATAAACAACACCAGGTTGTTAATATTGCCCGCATGGATACTTTCTATGATCAGTAAATTTTTTCCACTATCCGTCAATTGGTTTTGAATAAGCTTTAGCCCAACCAGTGATTCCTTTAATCGTAACGGTTCCCAGGTTTTAACCAGGTGCGGTACCCACTGGTTGTTGTTGTCAACAATCCGGAGATCAGCAAAATCTGCTTTTGTATATGCAGATAGGGCAGGCAGCAAATTGATAGCATAAAAGCCGGAAGAATTTACTTCATCCAGCTCAGCTGCATAGGCAAACCGTTGTGCACTGGCAAAGAAAGCATTTCCGCAAAACAGTAGTAAGAGCAAACAATTATTGCGCAGCATCATTGATAATAATTTTCTTCAACCTTTGGTACATAAATGAAATAATCAGCAATAGAACACCCAACAATATAAAGGCGGCGATTTTACCTCCTTCAGAAATATTCCGGATGTCAAACAAAAACAATTTAACCAGGGCCAGCAACACCAGCGCCAATGAAATAATTCGTAACGGCTTATATTTATATTTCATTCCTATCCACATAATCAGGAAAGCGGCTATTGCCCACACAATGGTTAGGCCTGCCTTGTTGTATTGCTGTAGTGCCGTACCTACGGGCTGAACAGTAGCAGTAAGGTAAATGTACACATGCTGCATTTCAACGCTGAATAATACTACCAGTAAAATACCCGCCATCCAAATAAATCCGTTGGAATAAGCAAGCCATACACTGTGGTGTAAACGGTACAAGGCAATGGTTTTATAAAACAACAAAAGCAACACCCCAAAAGCCAGCCAATGCACGCCCATATGAACAACCAGGTACTCTTTATCCAATACGCCATTCCTGAGCGAAATGGTTAAGGGATTACTAACAAGGTAAAGAAGGATGCAGGTGGCAAGTAATAATATACTGGTAACAACGGTTATACCTGACCGGTAGTGATGGAGGGCCCATACGATAAGGCCTGCAAAAATGCACGTGATGAGTTGATGCCACTGGATGGGTACATCAAGCGAAAGGTGACGGACAAAATAAAGGTTTACACCAAAAATGCAAGTTAGATAAAACAGTACAATGGCCGCTACGATAAACAGGTTTGATATGGTGCTATACTTACTACCGGCCACAAAAATGGCTGTTGCAGTCTGGCGGCGTAGTAACATGGCATATAGTACCATGGCGATCGTTGCCGCCAAATTAGTAACCAGGCCACGCCCGTCGTTGTACAATACTTGCAGGTGTTGGTTTTCAAATCCATTTGCGTTAGACCAATCCATCGCCAGGCTCACCAGCATACAGGCAAAAATTGCCAGGGAGGAGTATTTAAAAACGGTAATGCCGCTTCGCTGGTGCAACCAATACAACAATACAAATTCTGCACTCCAGAAAAGAGTGATGGTATGTCCCTTCAGTTGAATAGGTACCGCCAGCGAAATAAAGGTTAAGGTAAGTCCGATGAGCAGGTATAATAAATTATAATCCCCTTTACCCGACTTATAAAAGTACCAGGCCAGGCCACAGTTTAAAGCGCCTAGCACGCTTGTAAATAATCCCTGGTAAGCGCCTTCGTTCCAGTAATGTAAATTGGTGATACCGGCTGCAAAGTAACTAAAGGTTACTACCAGCAACAGGCTAAAATCTATTGCCTTAAAAGATTGCCTGTGCCGAAGATTGTACACCATCGTCATCGCGAGGAATAACACATAAAATATTGTTGCAAAACCAATCCCGTTTTTATAATGAACCATCGTCTCTACCAGTAATGTTTGTTGTACCAGCCAGCCTCCATAAATGAGCAGGGTAAAACATACAGCGATGGCGGTAATGGGTTGCCATCTTTTAAAATATGCCAGCGCCAGCATACCTACGTTTAAAATTACAAGGTAGGTAAACAGTACCACGTAATTGCCGCTACCGGTGCTAACAAGGAAGGGGGTAGCAAACCCGCCGATGGCAGCAATTACCGCCAACTCCAATTTGTTATACAGCAGTGATAGCGCCACGGCAAAAACAGTAACTGCCACCATCAATACAAAAGCGTTGGTTTGTGAAAACAATTGGTATTCATGAAAGCCAAAGGCAATGGTAAAATAAAAAACGGTGATGCCGCCCCCTGCCAATACCGAACTAAAGGAACGATAGCTGTTGCGTAAATAATGTGCCAGGCCGGTGAGCAAAGCGCCGCAGCCAATGCCAATCGCTACCCGGCCCGCTTCCCCAATCCATTTTTGATCGATGGCATATTTTACAAAAAAAGCGATCCCCAGCACGAGCACTGTAATACCAATTTTATTGACCAGGTTTTCGCCAATAAATTTTTCAAGATCAGGGTTGTTGCGAAGCCATTTCTCCCAACTGCTTTCTTTGGCAACGGGTTTGATATAGGGTGGTTCAGTAGGTGGAGTTTGTAATGGCTGCACTGGTGTTACCCTGGCAGTATCCTGCACCGCCGCTCCAATGGTTACCACGGGTTCCTCTTCTTTTGTTGTTTCGGTTTCAACCGGGGCAGGAGTAACAGGCAATGGTGTTGGAGGAACATAAGGCCGCCATTGAATGATTTCGTTTGCTGCAGGCAAGGTATCGGGTAAAGGCCGGTTTTTTAAGTCTTCTTTTATTTCAAGCAGTTCTTTCTTTAAGGATAAAAAGCTTTGGTGCGTTCGTTCAGCAATTTCCTGCTGGCGGGATTTGAGATTGACTAACAGGTAAATAATAATGATGAGTACGATTAACAGGACGGCCTCCATGGTAACTTGTTTGTGGATATAGCAGCAAGTTAAGCAGCATAAGGGATAAACAACCAATTATTATCGGCACTGGTGTAACAGTGCAGTTGGTGATTGCTAGTCATCGCACCAGCCACTGCGGCCGAAGCAATGGATGGTAAAGGTTGGCTAAGGATGTTTCAATTCAACTAAAATCGGGCAATGGTCGCTGTGATTGATGTCGGGGAAAATATCGGCATCCACCAACTGTTCCGTTAATGGCGCAGTAACAGTAATGTAGTCGATGCGCCATCCCTTGTTGTTAAGACGTACGCTGGGGAAACGCTGGCTCCACCAGGTGTAGCGGTGTGGCTCGGGATGGAATTGCCTAAACGTATCAATCCAGCCACTGGCTAAAAATTGGGTCATCCATTCCCGCTCTTTTGGCAAAAATCCACTGCTGTTTTTATTGCCTTTCGGATCATGAATGTCGATCTCCTGGTGCGCAATATTGTAATCACCGCATAAAATGATTTTAGGATACTGTTGTTTTAATTGTTGCAGGTATTGATGAAATTCCTCCAGCCATTCGTATTTAAATTGCTGCCGCAAATTACCGCTGGTACCGGAGGGGAAATAGGCATTGATAAGGCGCAGGTCCCCAAAATCCAGTTGTATCACCCTTCCCTCTGCATCACTCACCGGGATGTTACAACCGATACAAACATTGTCGGGTTTAATTTTTGTAAATACCGCTACCCCACTATATCCTTTTTTTTCAGCGCTAAACCAGTGGTGTTCAAACCCCAGTGCTTCCAATAACTTTATGTCCACATCATCTTTGGTGGCTTTTGTTTCCTGCAGGCAAATAACATCTGCCGGGTTAGTTTTAAGCCAGTCAATAAAACCCTTTTTAAAAGCAGCTCGGATGCCGTTCACGTTATAGGAGATGATACGCATACAAATTTTTTATGTTGCTAAACTATTTGATTAATGAGAGTACCAAAAAATTATCCAACCTCCTGCATTTTATGTAAAAATGAAATGGCAGTCTGTCTTACAGCAGCAATAGGTTGTTATTCCAATATCGGGCTCAGCCATTTTTTTATTTCCTCCAACGGCATGGCTTTTCGTTTTGCATAATCCACTACCTGGTCCTCGCTAATTTTCCCAACCCCAAAATATTTACTTTCCGGGTGTGCAAAATACCAGCCACTTACCGAAGATGCCGGGTACATGGCCAGCGATTCTGTGAGGGTAATGCCGGTAGCCGCTTCACCGCCTAACAGCCTGAATAATTTATATTTTTCTGTATGATCCGGGCAGGCAGGGTATCCCGGTGCAGGCCTTATGCCCAGGTATTCTTCCTTAATCATTTGTTCATTGGTAAGGTGCTCTTCTGTTGCATAGCCCCAATATTCCTGGCGGGTTTTTTTGTGCAGCAGTTCTGCAAATGCTTCCGCCAATCGATCGGCCAGCGCCTGTAAAATAATCTTATTGTAATCATCCAGTTTGTCTTCAAAATTTTTGATGTGTACCTCAATGCCTTCGATGGTAACTGCAAAGGCACCGATGTAGTCTGTGCCCTGTGCCCCATTTGTGGTATCATTACCCGCATCAGTCGCCGGCGATGGGCAAATAAAATCAGCCAGGGATAAATTGGGCTGCCCTGCTGCTTTTTTAATTTGCTGCCGCAGAAATTCCAGTGGCACCTCCCCGTTTTCTGAGTAAACAGTAACCGTATCCGGCGCAGTTTTAACGGCTGGCCAAAAGCCGAGCGCTCCCCTGGCCGTCAGCCATTTTTCATTTATAATTTGTAGTAATAATGTTTGCGCATCCTTGTACAAATTGGTGGCGGCAACACCAATTACTTCATCACTCAACAGTTGAGGAAATTTACCATGCATTTCCCAGGCGATAAAAAAGGGCTGCCAATCAATATATCCGGCTATTTCAGCCAGGTCGTAACTTTCAAAAATTTTGGTCCCGGTAACCGCGGGTACCACCGGGGTAAAATGATCCCAGCTGATGGGTGCAACATTTTTTTGTGCATCCCCAAACGGCAGGTAATTTTTGATTGTTTTTTTATTGGCAAAGTCGTTCTTCAGTTTATCGTATTCCTGCTTAATGCCCACCAAAAATTCAGGTTTCTGTTCTTTGCTTAACAAGCTACCGGCAACGGTTACACTACGACTGGCATCCAGCACATGAATAACACCATGATCGTACTGCTGTGCAATTTTAACTGCCGTATGCATCCGCGAAGTAGTGGCGCCACCAATCAGTAAGGGAAGCGTCATGCCCCTTCGTTTCATCTCATGGGCCACATGTACCATCTCGTCGAGGGAAGGCGTTATTAATCCACTCAGCCCAATAATATCCACCTGGTGTTTTACCGCAGCATCTAAAATTTTATCGGTGGCTACCATCACCCCAAGGTCAATGATGTCGTACCCGTTACAACCCAACACTACACCAACAATATTTTTGCCAATATCATGCACATCGCCTTTTACCGTAGCCAGTAAAATTTTTGCGGCCCCGGCAGCTTCTTCGTTGGTGGTACCCGCTGCAAGGTGGGCTTGCTTGCGGTCTTCTTTTTCCTGCTCAATAAACGGGGTTAATACCGCCACGGCTTTTTTCATTACCCTGGCACTTTTCACTACCTGGGGTAAAAACATTTTACCGGCGCCAAATAAGTCGCCTACAATGTTCATCCCATCCATTAGCGGTCCCTCAATTACATCCAGTGGCTTCGGGTACTTTAGCCTGGCTTCCTCCGTGTCTGCATCAATATATTCTGTAATGCCATTCACCAGCGAATGTGAAAGCCGTTTTTCAACCGGGTCATTTCTCCATTGCTCATCTTTCACTTCTACCTTACCTTTTGCCTTTACTTTTTCTGCGTGTTGGATCAGTTTTTCCGTGGCTTCATTGTTATCGTTGTTCCGGTTAAGAAGCACCTCTTCGCAAAGGTGGCGAAGGGTGGGTTCTATTTCATCGTACACTACCAGTTGCCCGGCGTTTACAATGCCCATGTCCATGCCGGCTTTGATGGCATAGAAAAGAAATACACTGTGAATGGCTTCCCGCACATGATCGTTACCACGGAAGGAAAACGACACATTGCTTACGCCACCACTTACCTTGGTAAGGGGCATCAGGGTTTTAATTTCACGGGTAGCTTCAATAAAGTCTACCGCGTAATTATTGTGTTCTTC
>JBBQOJ010000173.1:0-6222 GCA_038330815.1 Chitinophagales bacterium
TTACCTAAAGGAAGGGTGATTGAAATTTATGGACCGGAAAGTAGTGGTAAAACAACCATTGCCACCCATGTAATAGCGGAATCGCAAAAAAAGGGAGGTATGTGTGCATTCATAGATGCAGAGCATGCTTTCGATAGTGCTTACGCACAAAAACTGGGGGTAGATATCGATAACTTATTAATATCACAGCCAGACTATGGTGAACAGGCGTTGGAAATCGCAGATCGGCTGATATTATCAGGAGCCGTTGATGTGGTGGTTATTGACTCTGTGGCAGCCCTGGTGCCAAAGAGTGAACTGGAAGGCGAAATGGGTGATAGTAAAATGGGATTACACGCCCGGCTAATGAGCCAGGCTTTGCGTAAACTAACAGCCACTATTTCAAAAACCAATTGCTGCTGTATTTTTATTAACCAGCTTAGGGAAAAGATAGGCGTTATGTTTGGAAACCCTGAAACTACCACCGGCGGAAATGCGTTGAAGTTTTATGCATCTGTACGGTTGGATATACGCCGGATGGCGCAAATTAAAGATGGTGACGAAGCCATTGGAAACAGGGTAAAGGTAAAAGTGGTAAAAAACAAAGTAGCCCCCCCTTTTCGTAATGCAGAATTTGATATCATTTTTGGTGAAGGGATTTCCAAAACCGGTGAAATTATTGACATGGGGGTGGAGCTCGGTATTGTGCAAAAAAGCGGTAGCTGGTTTAGCTACGACACCAACAAATTAGGCCAGGGAAGGGATTCGGTAAAACAGTTATTAATTGACAATCCCGAAATGGCAAAAGAAATTGAAGTAAAAATCAGGGCTAAAATTGCCGAGAATTTGCTGGCATAAAAAATATTGGTTGTATGGGTTAGTAGATATACACCATGGCCATTCCGAAAGGAGTGGCTTTTTTTATATTAACATCCGCATAGCTATCAGTATATATAATCACCCGTACTACCACTATCATTACTACCCACCATACTTTTGCAACCCTCAAAATGGAACCGGCATGCTACCTTACCAGGGACTTGTTGTAAACAGGCAATCGTGCTGGCGGCAGAAAATCCGTTTATACAAAAAATGAGCTCCTTTGCTGCCAACTTTTTTGATGTACCTATTGCCGATAAGAGCTTATCAGGATTACTAATTTGGTCCGGTGCTATCCGCTGCAGTTCGAGCTTCAGGTTATTTTTCGATACCAGGTTTTTTACTGATTCAAATGCCCGCTCGCTGGCAATTACCATCGTGGTACCGGGTATTTGGTGGTGGGGTTGTTTTTTTGGTTGGGTTCCAATGCCACGCCATGAGCTCCTCAACCCAATCGCCAGCTTAATCATGCCTGTATAAAAAGTGGCCGCCAGGCCTGGGTGATGTTTCTTTACAAACAGGCCCATCGCACCATAAAAATGGGTGATGTATTGCCGGCTATTTCGTTGGGAGCTTTCTCCTTTAAAATGAATAATGGTGGTTGAAGGAAAATAATAATTAGTAAACCCAGCCATTTGGATGCGGTAGCTAAGGTCAATGTCTTCGCCATACATGAAAAAACGCTCATCAAATCCACCCGTGATGTCCAGTACTTTTTTTCTGACCAACATAAATGCGCCAGCCAATACGTCTACCCGCTGAATAGCTGCAGCATCCAGGTGCCCCAGGTAATAGGGGGCAAAAAATTTTGAACGCGGAAAAAGGTGGGATATGCCCGACAGTTTAAATAGAGATGCCAGTGGTGTAGGGAAGCCCCGTTTGCTTTCCTTTAGGTATTGTCCGCTGCCATCAATCATCCGTACGCCCAATGCACCGCCCGATGGCTGCTGCTGGATGAAAGCAAGGCATTTTTCCAGGCAGTCTTCAGGTAAAATAGTGTCAGGATTTAAAAATAAAATATACTCGCCCGTGGCCATGGCAAGCGCCTGGTTATTGGCTCGGGAAAACCCTGTATTCATTTCATTCCAGTGAAAAATTACCTTTTTAAACCTGTGCTCAAAAAATTGCCGGCTGTTATCCGTGGAATAATTATCTACTACAATCACCTCAGCTTTAATACCATTACAGGCGCGTTCTACCGAACAAAGGCATTGTTCAAGAAAATATTTTACATTATAATTTACTATGATCACCGAAAGTTCCAACAGGGGTAATTTTAAAAACGAATTACGATTTTTTAACCCAGTAATCAAAAACAGTTTTTTTTCCCTCTCCGAAACGAGGGGAACTTTTAGTTGGTTTACTACCTCCAATGGCGCCGGATTCGTAATCACTTAACACAAACCAGGTCTTTTTAACTGTAGCAATTTAAAACCGTTGCTATTTTCATTATCGTTGCCGGCGCTCACTGCCTATCTTTGCTTCATGATAAAAACTACCTTACTGCAAGCCATCGAAGCTGGCGCAAAGGAGCTCAGCCGGTTTTTTAACGGACCCTTTTCCATTACCAATAAAGAAGGCATTAATAATCCTGTTACGGAAGCCGACCATGCCTCCGAAAAAGCCATCTTCGCTATTATCAAAAATAACTTTCCAGGCCATTTTATATTGAGCGAAGAGGCAGGTGAAATAATTATGGACAGTACCTACAAGTGGATCATTGATCCCATTGATGGTACCATTAATTTTGCCAATGGCATCCCCATCTGTTGCGTAAGCATTGGGATAGAACACGAGGGATCGATCATCATGGGCGCGGTTTATAACCCTCTAATGAATGAATTTTTCTTCGCTGAAAAGGGAATGGGCGCCACCCTTAACGACGAGCGTATTAAGGTGGGCAGTAAGTCTGCTGTTATTAATAGTTGCCTGGCTACCGGCTTTCCCTATACGTACCTTGATTCGCCCAATGGCCCGCTACAGGTATTTGAACGATTGATCAGGAAAGGCGTACCGGTTAGACGATTGGGCAGTGCTGCGCTGGACCTATGCTGGGTAGCTGCCGGCCGGTTTGACGGGTTTTATGAACATAAATTGCAGGCCTGGGATAGTGCTGCCGGGTTTTTGATAGTGGAGGAGGCCGGCGGGAAAGTGACCGATTTTTATGGTAATCCCTATTCGGTATACCAGCCACACCTGTTAGCCACCAATGGGCTAATACATGGAGAAATGCTGGACGTAATCAATAACAGGATCACGCTGTAAAAACCTGGATAAGCGGTGGCGAGCTATTCATTGGTAGCTGTTTTAGTTAATTACACAAGTTATGGCTTCCCTAAGCCATACATTATATCTAAATCAAGCGGTAAATAATAAACGACTATGAACAACGAACGCACGGAAATCTCCTCCCTTGGTGAGTTTGGATTAATTGATCACCTCACCCAAAACAATGAAATCAAACTCGCTTCCACCATCCTGAGTGTAGGCGATGATGCAGCGGTGATTGATCACTTTGGCAAGCAAACCGTGATTACCACCGATATGCTTGTAGAAGGCATCCACTTCGACCTGATGTACACGCCCCTTAAACACCTGGGTTATAAAAGTGTCATAGTAAACCTGAGTGATATTTATGCAATGAACGCCACCCCTACCCATATCACAATAAGCATTGCCTTCAGCAACCGGTTTAGCCTGGAGGCAATGGATGAATTTTACGAAGGGGTATACGCGGCATGTGAAAAATATGAGGTCGACCTGGTAGGTGGTGATACCACTTCCTCTCAAAAAGGATTTGTGATTTCGGTAACGGCCATTGGTGAAGTAGCACCGGATAAATTTGTCAAAAGAAGCACAGCGAAAAAAGGCGACCTGCTTTGTGTAAGTGGTTTTATTGGTGGTTCGTTTTTAGGATTAACCATACTTGAAAGGGAAAAAAGGATATTTGCCGAAACCGGTTCGCAACCCGATTTGGAGGACCAGGCCTATATTGTTGGCCGTTTATTAAAACCCGAAGCTAGAAAAGACATCGTTGAATTTTTTGCTGCCAGTGATATTGTGCCTACCGCAATGATTGATGTAAGCGATGGATTAAGCAGCGAAACACTTCATCTATGTAAACAAAGTAAACTTGGATGCATTATATATGAAGATAAGATACCCATTCATGAAGAAGCCAGGCAGTTTGCGTACAAACTGGAACTAGATCCAACCGCCTGTGCATTAAGTGGAGGAGAGGATTATGAACTTCTTTTTACCCTTGCGCAAACCGATTATGACAAAATAGTTTTAAATGAGCAAATTAGTGTTATTGGTTATATGACGGAGGCGGAAGAGGGCACCAATATTTTAACCAGGGGTGGTAATAAATATGCATTGGTGGCGCAGGGCTGGAACCATATGGAGAGTTGATTTAAATTACGCAATTTAACCATTCGCTTACTTGAGCGGGAACACAGGATGTATACCAGGAATATTTTACTTATTTTAATCAGCGGGGTATTGTTCATGGGCTGCGCCGTGAGCAATAATTATCTTCCCGCTAAAAAGTTTGCAAGAGAGGAATTGCAGCAGGATTATACCTTGCTGCGCAATATCCTGGAGAAAAAACATCCTGCATTGTATTGGTATACCTCAAAAGATAGCATGGATTATTACTTTGATAGCCTGCAAAATAAGATTGCGGATTCAATGACGGAGTTGCAATTTGGCTGGAGAATTCTTGCACCCCTTACTCAAAAAATTCATTGCGGTCATACCAGCTTTGGCATGAGCAAAAACTGGGGCCGATTTATAAAAGGAAGAAGGCTTCCTTCCTTTCCATTGTATTTAAAACTTTGGAGCGACACCATGGTGGTAACAGGTAACCTGCACCGCAAAGATAGCCTGTTAAAAAGGGGCACCGTGGTCACTTCGGTAAATGGTATCCGCAGCGCCAACCTGATTCAACAAATGTTTAATTACCTGCCGCAGGATGGTTACGCAAACAATGTAAATTATACCCGGCTAAGCAGCAACTTCCCTTACTATCATCGAAATATTTTTGGTATTTATAAAAATTACCGGGTGGGTTACCTGGATGGCAATGGGGTAGAACAAAATACCCTGGTACCTATGTTTAGTCCCGTACCTGATACAACTAATAAAAAGGTAACCAAAGAAAAAAGAATTAAGCCCCCCAGGGTTCCGCGAAGGGTGCGTAAGAAAGGGCGGCTTGCCGACAGCAGATCGCTTGAAATTGACACCACCAACCATACTGCAACGTTATCGCTGCACACTTTCTCCAACAGTGACGGGCTACGGTTACGCAGCTTTTTAAGGAGATCCTTTAAACAGTTGCACCAGCAACAGGTTAAACACCTAATTATTGATTTAAGAAGCAACGGCGGAGGTGATGTTGCCATGTATGTAAATCTTACCCGTTATATCCGCAATTCCCCATTTAAGGTGGCCGATTCTTCCTATGCGGTTTCAAGAAACCTGGCTCCCTATTCCGGCAATTTTCGATGGAGTTTATTTAAAAATATTGGTTTGTATTTTATTACCAAAAAGCAGCGGGATGGCAATTATCACTTTGGCTATTGGGAACGGCATCTTTATCGCCCCTACCAACGCCACCATTTTGACGGAAAAGTGTATGTCCTCACAAATGGGCCTACCTTTTCGGCCGCTACTTTATTTTGTAATGCGGTAAAAGGCCAGCAAAATGTGGTATTGGCTGGTGAAGAAACAGGCGGAGGCTGGCACGGCAACAGTGGCATCATGATTCCGGATATCACGTTACCCATTACCAAACTAAGGGTCAGGTTACCGTTATTTAAACTGGTACAATTTAATCATGTACCCAGGAATGGGCGGGGCGTACTGCCCGATATTTATATTCCCCCCACGGTGGAAGGTGTAAAAAACAATGTTGACCGTAAAATGGAAATCGTAAAGGAACTTATCCGGCAATCCGCTGCACCAGCCAATATTTCAACAGCTAGCGAAAATTAAATTGATCGGCATCTTTCCAGAAAGGAAACCTGGCCCGTACTTCTTCGAGTTGTTCCTTCTGCAAAGTAATTGTGAATATGTCTTCTTCATCTGCCATATGGTACAACACTTCGCCCAGGGGGTCAATTACCAGGCTATTACCGCTGTGGTTGATATTGTTCCCATCCCTACCCACGCGGTTTACTCCCACCACATAGCATTGGTTTTCGATGGCCCTGGCACACAACAAGGTTTTCCAGGCATGACTTCTTCGTTCCGGCCAGTTAGCTACATAAATCAGTATGTCGTACTCAGGTACGATGGCGGGTTCAGTTACCCCGTCGCTAACCTGCTTTTCCGCTGTGGGTGTTGCATTGGCGGGCAATA
>JBBQOJ010000174.1:0-6175 GCA_038330815.1 Chitinophagales bacterium
TCGTCCAAGTGCGGCCGCCTTTACCATGGCTTTTTGCGCAGGGATAATAAGGAAGAATACATTGCCGGCCATTAACGTGCCGAGCATTGCGCCAAAATGGATATACGCCGCCCTTGCACTAAACACCTGGTGATAAAAGAAGGCGAAACCGGTGGCCAGCGCAAATCCCACCAGGGCAAATAGTACCGGCTGTTTCACCAGGGCCGACCTGCACAATACATCATACAATATCCAGGCAATAATTAACGAGCCAATGCCAATGCCAATTGCCATTGCCGGGGAAATGGCCAACACATTGGCATCCACCAGCATGGCGCTGGCATTAAAATAATATACCACAAACAACAGGCTGAAACCGGATAGCCAGGTAAAATAAGCTTCATATTTAAACCAATGCAACTTTTTGGGAATGGTGGCGGGTGCCACCTTATATTTTTCGAGGTAATAAAAACCGCCGCCATGCACCGCCCATAAATTGCCGGCCAGTTCATCCCGCACCTGGTCAGTGCGGTTGAGGGCATTTTCTAGAAATACAAAATAAAACGAAGCGCCTATCCAGGCGATGCCAAACGTTATATGCATCAGCCGTACCACAATGTTCAGCCATTCCATCAAGTGACCTTCCCAGGGAGTACCTTTCACTACGTACCAGGTGTAGGCCAATAGTAACAGTATCACTAAAACAATGGAAGTATAAATAAATCCAAGGGAAAGATCGAGCGACTGCCCGTCATGTTCCTCCTTATCCTTTTCACTGCCGCCAGTTCGTAGTGCACGAAACTGGTAAGTCATTATAGTTAGCATCACCAGCATAAATCCAAGTACACCATAAATCAGGGCCATCAGCATAGTTCGGTGGTTTAAAGCAGGATGCATTGATCCCCTCACAATTTAAAATATTGTTTTGTATTTTTAAGTAAACATTTAAGTACAATACACACATGCCTGCATTACTGTTACACAGCCGGCGCGCCGTTTTGCCTGCCGGCACCGAAGAAGCCTGGGTGATGATCAACCAGGGTATCATCACCGCCGTTCACCGGCTAGCCCCCGCTGGGGGTGATGTTGAGGTGATGGAATTAGGCGACCAGGTACTGATACCAGGCATCATCGATCCCCATGTGCACGTGAATGAACCGGGGCGTACAGAATGGGAAGGCTTTGACACTGCTACCAGGGCAGCCATTGCGGGGGGCATTACCACTCTGGTAGATATGCCTTTGAATGCTTCCCCGGTAACGACTTCAGTAGACGCACTCAACAAAAAAATTGTCGCCACCCGAAACCAGTTACATACCAATGTAGGTTTTTGGGGCGGTATTGTGCCGGGCAACCACAAGGAGGTAGCCGGCTTGATTAGCAATGGGGTGTTGGGATTTAAGGCCTTTCTCACCCATTCCGGTATCGACGAATTTCCCAATGTTACTCCCGCCGACCTGCGAAAGGTAATGCCTATCATTGCTCAACACCGGCTACCCTTACTGGTGCATTGCGAATTGGCGGACGATCATCCACGCGGTGGCGGCGACCTGCGATCCTATCAAAACTACCTCGCTACCCGGCCCGCTGAATGGGAAACCAACGCCATTCAATTGATGATCGGTCTTAGCAAAGAGTATAACTGCAAAGTGCACATCGTTCACCTGTCTGCTGCTGAAGGCATCCAACTGGTGCAGGAGGCAAAGAGCAGGGGGGTACCCATTACCGCGGAAACCGGTCAGCATTATTTATACTTTGCAGCCGAAACCATCGGTAACGGGCAAACGCAGTTTAAATGCGCCCCACCCATACGTAGCCGGGACAACAACGACCAGCTGTGGCGGGCGCTTCAATCGGGTATTATCAACCTGGTGGCTACCGATCATTCCCCCTGCCTGCCTGCCTTAAAAAAGCTGGCGGAAGGAGATATTATTGGCGCCTGGGGAGGAATCGCCTCCCTGCAATTCGCACTGCCTGCGTTATTAACTGCAGCAAAAAAAAGAAACTGCACCTGGAACCAGGTGATTACCTGGCTGTGTGAACAACCGGCGCAGCTTATTGGCAAAGGAGCAACACTTGGTAAAATTGCTCCTGGCTACGAGGCCAATCTCGCGGTGGTAGACGATCGCAATAGTTTTGTTGTTACCCATGATCGTATTCTTCACCGTCACCCGCTAACACCCTATCTTGGGGAAGAACTGGTAGGCCTGGTAACCCAAACTTACCTGGGTGGCCAACTGGTATATAAAGATGGCAGGATGATTGCAGCCAATTCGGGCAAACTAATTTTTTCCGGTATGCCCCGTTAACGAATCATCTTTAAAAGTAGGGGCATAGTAAAAACGCACCCCAAAATAAAAAAAGCATTATGATAACACCTGTATTTACGAAGATGACCGACCTGGCGGCGGAAAGGCTCGGAGGAAAAGCATTGCTTTGCAGCGATGATTTTTTTGCTGAAAAGGAAAATTTATTAAAACCCGGTCGCGGTGTTTTTATTGCAGACAAATTCACTGACCGTGGCAAGTGGATGGATGGATGGGAATCCCGTCGTAAACGGGAACCGGGCAACGACTGGTGCATCATACAGTTGGCTACACCCGGCATCATCGCGGGGGTTGACGTTGATACCCATCATTTTTTGGGCAATCATCCACCCTTTGCATCAATAGAAGCTTTTAACGTGCAGGAGGCAGATATCAACCAGGTGGCCCATTTGCCATGGGAAGAAATTTTGCCAAAATCGCCCCTCCAGCCCGGGTCGCAAAATCTGTTTGCCATCGATAACGGGCAGGTTTACACGCATATCCGGTTAAATATTTTCCCTGATGGCGGTGTGGCGAGGTTGAAGGTATATGGTAGGGTGGTAAAAGATTGGAGCGCGGTAAAAGAGGAGGAAGAGCCCGACCTGGCAGCGGCGGAAAATGGTGGCCGCGCCATACTTTGCAACGATATGTTTTTTAGCCACATGGAAAACCTGCTGATGCCCGGCCGTGGGGTTAACATGGGCGACGGCTGGGAAACCAAACGCAATCGCACGCCAGGTAACAAGGACTGGGTAATTGTTCAACTGGCCCATCCCGGCATCATCAACCGCATTGTAATCGATACGGCCCATTTTAAAGGCAACTTTCCTGAAAGTTGTATGATAGAAGGCTGCCTGGTAACACCGGGCCATACCGTTGATTTTGAAAAAGACCTGGTGAACTGGATGGTTATTTTGCCGCGTGAGCAACTGCAAGCCGACCTGGAACATTTTTTTGTGGCTACAGGCGGGTTGCAGCAACCCTTTTCTCATGTGCGCCTCACCATTTTCCCGGATGGAGGTATCAGCAGGATGCGCCTCTTTGGTAAACCCTTCGGTTAACCCGATAGGGTTATTTACAAAAAAAACGTAATTTAATATCGTCTCAATTCAGTCAGCTATGACATTTCACGAACTTAACCTGTTGCCCGAAGCGGACTTAAAAGCCGCCCTCTTTCAATGTTGTGGGTCGGTGAATTGGGTGAATCGTATGTTGCCCTTTTTTCCGGTAGATGACCTGGTAGAGTTACTGGAGGATGCAGAGGAACAATGGTACGCCTGTTCACCAGCCGACTGGCGGGAGGCCTTCTCTCATCATCCTGCAATTGGCAACCTGGAAGCATTGACCGGGAAATTCGCTGGTACCGCAGGCTGGGCGGCGGCAGAACAGGGCGCTATACAACAGGCATCAGGTGAAACCATCGCGGCGCTGGCCGAAGCCAATGAAGCCTATGAGAAAAAATTCGGGTATATTTTTATCGTTTGCGCCACCGGGAAATCAGCTGGCGAAATGCTGGAAGCGTTACAGCAGCGCATCGATAACAGGCCGGAAGAAGAAATAGAAATTGCCATGGATGAGCAAAACAACATCACTTTATTACGTTTACAAAAATTGATTACATGAGCCAGGTCACCACGCATGTATTAGACACCAGTACAGGTAAACCTGCCTGGGGCATAGCTGTAAAATTATCAGCGCAGGTAGGCACAGAATGGATTTTTGTCGCCAAAGGTATTACTGATAAGCAGGGCAGGTTAGGCAACCTGTTAAAGGAAGACGAGGAGTTGTTACCCGGTATTTATCAACTTAATTTTGATACCCGCCATTATTTTGATTCACTGGAAATAAAAAGCTTTTATCCTTTTATTGAAGTGGTGTTCGAAATCGATTTCATAGAACATTATCACATTCCATTGTTGGTTAGCCCGTTTGGGTATAGTACTTATCGCGGTAGTTAAGTCCCATTATTTTCAACCACGGAATTTTCATAAATTAATAAAGATGGGTGGCATGGCCAATTATCAGGGCCACGCTTCCCCGGGAATTGGATAATAAACCGGGGTACAATGGCAGCGATAAAAATTGTTGACATACATTCGTCACAACGATTACTTTGTCATCTGCTATTGAACAACAACCGCCGCTGGTATAAATATTTCGGTGGTGACATTGCAGTTGCCTATTAAATGTATCCGTGTATGGTAGTTTGATAATGGGCGATAAGCTGGAAAACAGCAATTTGCTGCCAGCCAGGGGTGCAATATGGCAAAGGGCAATTGCCGGTGGCTCACTTGTGGTAAACGCCAGGTAACAATTAAAAAGGGGGAAGAGAAAATCACCACCATTACCAATGCAACGCTAATAATAACCATTAACTACCTGTTACGCATATCCACTGTAAAAGCAACAGGTGCCAAATTTACCATATGAATTTTTCACTCGGCGACCAGGAAAAAACGGCCTTGCTTAACCGCCTTCAGGCAGCCAATCTAAAATTTCAGCAAACTTATCCCGGCGATAAGCCCGACCGCCAGGCTGTGCACACCGTGTATGGTGGCGCCAACCTGTTTAAAGCAGATACCTGCGTTAAAATGGGTGAGGTTGCGCTGCGAAATTTGAAAACCTACGCACCCAATTTTGCGGCACTGGCCCGTGTACTACAGTTAAACGGCGTGCAACACCTGCCGCATCATCGAAAAGATATTCTTGCGCTCAGCCAAAAGCTCGATGCCATGCCGGAAAGGGACAGAAAAAGTGAACCCGCCTGGCTCTCTTATGCTGTCTACAATAAAATCATTCAAAAATTAACGGTGGAAGCGGTGGAGGATTTTCGCATAGATTTTGAGGATGGCTTTGGTAACCGCCCCGATGCAGAGGAAGACGATACCGCGGTAAATGCCGCTTACGAGCTGGCCATTGGAATGCGCCAGGAAACCATTGCTCCCTTTATCGGTATCAGGATCAAACCTTTTACAGAAGACCTTAAGTTTAGGGGGGTGCGTACCCTGGATATTTTTTTAACCACGCTGTTGCAGGAAACCAATGGTCAATTGCCCGATAACTTTGTGGTGATGTTGCCGAAAGTAACCATTCCCGAACAGGTAACCACCCTCGTTCGCCTTTTTGAAATGATTGAAAGCAAGCACCACCTGTTACCCGGTAGCCTCAAAATGGAAACCATGGTAGAGGCCACCCAAATTATCATGGATGAGGAAGGGCGCAATCCCCTGATGCGCATCGTAAGGGCGGGAGAAGGCAGGCTGATAGCAGCACATTTTGGCACCTACGATTACACCGCCTCCTGTGGTATTACTGCAAGGTACCAAACCATGGCCCACAGCGTATGCGATTTTGCCCATCATGTAACAAAAGTGGCCCTGGGGGGCACCGGTATTTTTTTAAGCGACGGAGCCACCAATGTAATGCCCATCGGCCCGCACCGGGGAGATGACCTCAGTTACGAACAGCTCACTGAAAACCGCGATGCCGTTCACAACGCCTGGCGGGTGGGCTTTAAACATATTACGCATTCCCTGGTGAACGGTTTGTACCAGGGCTGGGACCTTAACCCGGCACAGTTGCCCATGAGGTATGCGGCTACCTATCATTTTTTTCTCAGCAGTTATGATGATGCAGCCAACCGATTAAAAACGTTTGTCGACCGTGCCGCCATCTCCACCCTCACCGGCGACATTTTCGATGATGCCGCTACCGGCCAGGGCTTACTCAACTTTTTTTTAAAGGCAATGAACTGCGGTGCCATTACGGAAGAAGAGGCACTGGTAACCGGGCTCACCATCAGCGAAATCCGAAGCAGGTCCTTTTATCGCATCCTGGAAGGAAGGCGTGCTGCTCAACGTTAACCTTCGCAATTCCCGCACCGTCAATGC
>JBBQOJ010000175.1:0-6157 GCA_038330815.1 Chitinophagales bacterium
AAGTCGATGATGGTAGCCGAAAGTTTTTCGCCCATGTTACAGTGTCCGGTCTTTTTATCTACTGTAACCCCGGGAAAATTTCCAACTTTCTGGTTTAAGCCGGTTAATGCATTAAAAAGGGAACTTTTACCGCTATTGGGATTGCCTACTAATGCTATGTTAAAGTGTTTTGTCAAAATGGATGCTAAAAGCCTTTATGGATATGGATACAATCCGGCAATGGGATGCAAAAATAACCTGATTCAATGTTATATCGTTACGAAATTGGAAACATGACGGTATCAACGTTATAGGGCAATGGTAATTCCTGTAATTTTTGATGTTTGTACACTCACTATATTTTGTTGAATGGGTGAGGTGCACCCATATCCTTAGCTATGCAACCCTGCCATTTTTTTACATTTAGTTTACATTATTAGGAAGCGGGAGGTTTACCTTTACACGCTCAACAACACAATTGTATGAAACATTTTTTATGGTTACTGCTTTTTTCTTTTCAACTTTCCTTTAGCCAGAAATTAACCAAGTCGGATAAGATTACCCTTGCGAATCTCGAACGGCATATTCAATACCTGTCAAAAGACGAGTTGGAAGGCAGAAGAACCGGTACTAAAGGAGAAAAGCTTGCCTATGAATACATTCAACATGAATTTGAACAAAACGGCCTTATACCAAAAGGCGAAAAAGGCAGCTATTTGCAACAATTTGAAATTAATGATGGCAAGGAAGTAACGCCTGTGTCGCACCTTATTATAAACGGCCAGGATTTTAAATTGCACGAAGAATACTTCCCTTTTATATTTAGTCCGAATACCGCCCTGGAAGCCACCACTTCTATTGCCTTACATGAGCAATCGAGCCCCTGGTTTTTTGATTTGAAAGAATTGCTGGAGGCAAATAAAAACAATCCTCATTACGATTTACGGGAAGCGATTAAAAACAAAGCGCTGGAAGTGACTAAGAAAGGTGCAAATGCGTTGCTGGTATTTAACAGTGCCAGCGAAAAAGACGACCTGCGCTTTGAAGGAAAAGAAAAGGCCTCACCAATCGCCATTCCTGTTTTGTATATTTCAAAAGTAGCGAAGGATAAATACCTGCTTGATGAAACTGCCACGCTAGACATGCAACTGAAGGTACATATTGATGATAAAAAAAGATATGGCCACAACGTTATTGGTTACATCAACAACAATGCCCCCGCCACCATTGTCATCGGGGCGCATTATGATCACCTGGGCTATGGGGAAGACCATAACTCGCTGTATACCGGCGTTAGCCCGGCCGTACATAATGGTGCAGATGATAATGCCAGCGGCACCGCCGCTTTGATAGAATTGGGCAATCTGTTAAAAAACGGGAAATTAAAAAATCATAATTACTTACTGGTGGCTTTTTCAGGAGAAGAACTGGGCTTATTTGGGTCCAAGTATTTTACTGAGCACCCCACTATAGAACTGGCTAAGGTAAATTTTATGATTAATATGGATATGATCGGGAGACTAAAAGATAGCACCAGGGGCCTGAGTATCGGCGGGGTTGGCACTTCCCCGGAATGGAGTTTGTTACTGCCTAAAAAAGATAAGTATTTTAAACTGTCATTCGACAGCAGTGGTACCGGCCCGAGCGACCACACTTCTTTTTACAGGAAGAATATCCCGGTATTATTTTTTTTCACCGGCACACACAGCGATTATCATAAACCTACCGATGATGCTGATAAAATAAATTACGCCGGCCAATTACAGGTGGTGAATTTTATACAGGCATTGCTGGCCAGCAGCAATAAAAAAGGGAAACTACCTTTTTCAAAAACCAGGGAAACGCAGATGAATGCGAAAAGTACCTTTAAAGTATCGTTGGGAATAATGCCAGACTATACCTATAGTGGCCCCGGGGTTAGGGCGGATGGTGTAACCGAAGGAAGAGCAGCGCAAAAGGCCGGCATCCTGGCGGGCGATATAATTGTACAAATAGGTGACTACACTTTTGACGACATGCAATCCTATATGCAAACCCTTAATAAATTTAACAAGGGCGACAGCACTACTGTAAAAGTTAAAAGGGGCACTACGGAATTTACTGTTCCCATTGTTTTTTAAATGGGCGGTGAAACAGGAGAAAGGCCCTGAACACCATTACAGGAATAGGGCCTAGGCATTCCCAATTACCGGAACTATCAATTATGAAATTAAAAATAGACAATGAATCCATAGCACAGGAGTTTTTTGAAGATGCTATATTGCTTGGTATTGTAGCACCGGTTAAAGATTACCAGTTTAGTTGGCAACTCAACCAAATACTGGGCTTTGATTTTAGGATCAACAACGATTATGAGATTCAACTAACCAAGAAAGAACGCAAATATTTTTTTTCCATTTATGAGTTTGCCGTACCTTCCACTTCGGTAGTACACTATTTATACAATAACCAATTTGACGGCGAATACCTGCTCCCGGAGTTTAAACACCTCGATTTTGTATGGTTAATTAAGGGAGAATATGTAGCGGCAGATGAATTAAAGGCGCTGGTGCAATCCATCAAAACCTTACCTGGTGTGCAACTTGTTAACGAACTGACCAACGAAAAAATCAAGAACAAGCAACACCTGATTTTTTAATCTCCTGCAGGTAGTTGACTATTATAGTTGCAGGCAATATTATTTCACCAAAACATTTACTTATGTGGGAAGAAAAAAATAATACGCTCTACAAAAAATTTGAATTTAAAAATTTTTCCGAAGCCTTTGGGTTTATGACAAGGGTAGCGATGGCTGCCGAAAAGATGGATCATCATCCCTTATGGACCAATATCTATAACAAAGTAGAGATATGGCTGAACACACACGATGCAGGAGATGTAATTACCGAAAAAGACAGGAGGCTTTCTGCAAAGATTGATGCATTGGCATAAGTTATGCAGTTTGTCTCAGCCATTCGTTAAATGTGGAAGGTAGTAATTATTATCTTCCTTATAAGGTATTGCCTGGAATGACTATGCAGAGACTTTGCCTTCTTCGATATAGATCACTTTTTCCCGGGCTGCGGTAAGTTGACCTACCGGTTTACTGAATAATTCAAGGCCATTTTCCCGCAGGAGCGATTGTACTTCCTCCAGCGCTGAAGAATTTACTGCCACCAGTAAACCGCCGCTGGTTTGGGGATCTGCCAGTAAAGTACGTTGGTAATCAGTGAGCGCAGCAATTTTACTCCCATAACTATCCCAGTTGCGCATGGTACCACCAGGCACCGCTCCGGCTTGAATGTAGTTGTTGATATCAGGGATAATTACCGGCACCTGGCTAATATTTATTGTTGCACTCAGGCCACTGCCTTCTGCCATTTCCAGCAAGTGTCCTAACAATCCAAAGCCGGTTACATCCGTCATGGCAGATACTCCTTTTATTCTGCCAAGCAACTCTCCTATCTTGTTTAGTTGCATCATTTGGCTGGCCGCCACACCATAGTGTTGTTGTTGCAGCAGTCCTTTCTTTTCTGCGGTGGTTAAAATACCCACTCCCAAAGGCTTTGTTAAAAATAAATAGTCCCCTTCATTTGCCTGGTTATTTTGTTTGATATGTTTTATGGGAACCAATCCATTTACAGCTAGGCCAAATATTGGTTCAGGAGAATCGATGCTGTGGCCGCCGGCCAATGGTATCCCGGCTTCCCTGCAAATACTTCGGCTGCCTTCAATCACCTGTTGTGCGATGGCAGGTGGCAATACATTGACCGGCCAGCCCAAAATAGCGATGGCCAATACAGGTTTACCTCCCATCGCATATACGTCACTGATAGCGTTAGCGCTGGCAATTCTGCCAAACTCGTAGGGGTCATCTACAATTGGCATAAAAAAATCGGTGGTAGAAATGAGGGCTGTGCCGTTTTCAAGATCGTATACAGCAGCATCATCCTTGCTGTGATTGCCCACTATCAGGCGGTTGTTATCAGGGCTGGTAAGGTTGCTGCTTAAAATTTCATCCAGTACCGCCGGTGCTATTTTACAGCCGCAACCTGCCCCATGAGAATACTGGGTTAACTTAATCGAATTGGATTTGGGGGTGGTAGTCATCATATGGTTATTTTAATCAGTGGGCTTTCGCCTTAAAAGGATGGAGGCATTTGTTTTTAAATCAGCGCTAAACCTTACTTCGTATCTTTTTTCTCCATCCATTATAATCAGTAAGCCGGTGTTAGGTGGAATACTTCCCAGGTTTTCTGCATACATGATCATAGAAAGCGTATCTGTCATTGATTTGTCGATGTATACGGTTTTACTATTTGCCCTCGTTGACAATCCCTGCCTGGCAAAAATAACCTGCCCGTTCATTAATACACTTACCGTGTCGCCATCCACATCTCCATTGTCATAAAGGGTAAGGACAAGGCTATCGGATTCAAAAAATACGGATTGCCCTGTTGTCATTTTTCGTTCTGCTACATTGGCTGCTGCCGCAACGATATTTGTTCCGGGAGCAACAACAGGAAGTGAATTGTTTTGTTCAGGATTTCGCTTTACTGTAATTGCAGGCGGTGCCTGGTTGGCAACGGGGGCAACAGCGGGTTGCGTGTTTACGATTGGCGGTGCTTGCTTTTTAACCGTTGTAGCCGAAACTTCTTTGACAACAACAGGTGGCGTTTTCACAACGGGAGTAGCCCGTGTATTTTGAGGTGGCACTTCTTTAACTGCTGGCGATGTAACCGCCCGGGGGGTAGTAGCCTCCGCGTTATTTTGTTTAGGCGCGACAGTAACTGTAGTTGCCGGATTTTTTTTCAACGTATCCTTCAACGGTTGGGATAGTATGGCGACTGCTTTTTTAGGGGGCTCAGCAGCCACCTTGCTTTTTGCTATGGTAACTGTTGGTGCCGAAGTGTCGCTGTTAATCATTTTCGTCACTTCCACTGGTTTGGTTACCATCGGTGGTGGAATGGCAGCAGCAACGGAAGGAATATTGGGGGCAGGAACCACTTTAGCGGTGGTTTGTTTTACATCAACATCCCGAGATGTGGAGGGGGCGGGCAACTCCGGTTCGGCTATTGGTATTTTTTTCGCCATTATCGCCGGCGGAGGTATGGCTGCTTTTACAAAAGAGAGTCCTTCTTCCAGTCGTAGTAGCGCCAGTTGCTTGTATAATACCATGGGTTGATAATCCACAACGCGCTGCAATTTCAGTGTGCCGGTGAGCGGCCGGTATTCGCGGGTTCGGTTGGTACTCCAGTTGCCGGTAAGCTCCATAATACTATCCCTTACCTGCAATGCCAACACACTCAGCATCCGCACTTTTTTAGGCGGAGGCTCACTATAATCATTGGCGATCAATTCCACATCCTCGATGATCAGTTTATTACCTTCCTGTTTGATTTTAATTTTTTTAACGCCCATTTCTTTTTTGCCTTCAATATCAAACAGCGTGTAGGAATAACCACCCAGTTTGCCATTTTCTTCACTGATCGCAATTTCGTAATAAAGGTTTTTTTGGGTAGTATCATTGTAAAGCAAGCCTTTCCACAGGCCGGTAAGGTTGGTGTTGGAAAGTGTTTGCTGCGCCGAAGTGAGCAAGGGTAGCAGCAACAGTAGCAAGATAATATTAAACCGCAATTGACTTTTCATTCATTAACTGGTGGGTGATTGTAGTAACATCAACGCTGGCGCAAGCTATTTTATTTAAAAGTTTGGGAAGGTTGTCGCGGTTTACCAATGCTTTTGAATACCATTTGTCGTAGTATTTCAGCAATACCCTAAAACATTCTTTGTAATTGTCATCCAACAGGTGATTGATGGCCTGCCTGGTCTCCAACCCACCCAACCTTTTCTGTATTCTTATGATCGCATTTACCAATTGTTCTTTGCTAAACTTTCCATATTCGGCAGTAAGGTAATTCAACCTTTCCTCTAATGGCACGTCGATAAATACCAGCCGGCTTTTGCGCATGTTTTGCCATAGGCCTCCCGGTATATTTAACAAACCAATGCGCTGGCTTTCATCTTCTATATATAGGTTATCAATCACTGGCTGCGAATGGTCACTATTCTCTTTGGATTCGCTATTTCCATTGAAAGAGGACGCCAATGCAACCGCCAGTAAGTTCTCGAACATCTCCTGGGACGGCTGGGCTTGCTCTCCTAATGCACCAAATGCTGACCCCTTGTGGTTGGCGAT
>JBBQOJ010000176.1:0-6150 GCA_038330815.1 Chitinophagales bacterium
ATAAAGTAATCATTCAACCGTTCAAAAACCACCACCTCCTGTAAACCGGATGCGAGGTTTTTAACAAGGCAATAATTTTGTTCAATCTCCTTGCTGCCAATAATTACCGCAAAGCGGATATGCTTTTTCTCAGCATAACTAAACTGTTTATTGATCTTGGTAAATTCGTGGTACATTTCACAGGAGATGCCCTGGCTGCGCAATTGCTGCATAATGTTGAAGGCATACCTGCTTTCTACTTCCCCCATATTGAAAAACAATGCGGTGGTACCCGATGCTACCTCGTCGGGAAACAGGCTCAGCTCTTCCATTACATCATAAATCCTGTCAACGCCAAAACTGATGCCTACGCCGGCAATACCCGGTACATCAAACAAACCCGTAAGGTCATCATATCTTCCCCCGCCACCAATGCTGCCCATTTGTATCTCAGGGGGTGCTTTCACTTCAAATATAATTCCTGTATAATAGTTTAGTCCCCGGGCAAGGGTAAAGTCAATTTCCAATCGCACATTGTGTAACTGTTGGTATAAAAATTCCAGTTCCCCGATGCCTGCCTTGCCGGCGGGGATATGGCTGAGCAAGGCCGTGATACTTGCTAATTTCTCTTCACTGCTGCCGGAGATCAACAGGTAGCGCTCAATAATTTGCACCTGGTCATCCGTCAATCCCCGAACACACAATTCTTCTTTTACCTTATCCAGCCCGATCTTATCCAATTTATCGATGGCAACGGTAATATCGGTCATTTTATCGGCGCCGCCGCACAATTCCGCCAGGGCGGTCAATATTTTCCTGCTGTTTATCTTTAATTCGTAATCCCACAGGCCAAGGCTGTTAAAAACCTGGTGATAGATATTGGCCAGTTCCACTTCATTCCATAGGGAGGTACTTCCCACTACATCCGCATCACATTGGGTAAATTCGCGGTAGCGCCCTTTCTGCGGTCGGTCGGCCCGCCATACCGGTTGCACCTGGTAGCGTCTAAACGGGAAGGTGAGTCGCCCATGGTTCATAGCAACATAGCGGGCAAAGGGAATGGTAAGGTCGTATTTTAATGCACGTTCGGTGAGTTCGCTGCTGCTTTTTCCGGTGAGGGCCTTTTCAAAACCTGCTTTCGCTTTATCAATATTTTTCGGATTGGCGATGCCATTATTAAGAATTTTAAATATTAGTTTGTCACCCTCATCACCGTATTTCCCCATCAGGGTGTCAAGGTTTTCCATCGCGGGCGTTTCCAGCGGCTCAAACCCGTACAATTCAAATGCGGTGCGGATGGTGGTCAAAATAAAATGACGCTTTCGAACAACGGTGGCGGAAAAATCCCTCATTCCCTGCGGTAAACCTGGTTTAGACATGGTGTTAAATAATTATAAGACGTTAAAAAATTAACCCGATACCGTGTGCCGGACATGTTACGGATGGGCATGCTTTTTTGAAATGATGGCTTCACAGGCCCGGTCAATTAGTACGTACACCTCATGATAGCCCGGCTCTGTTCCAAACCAGGGATCCGGCACCTCCCTGATTTCACCCGGGTATAGTTCCTCCAGCAACAGCCTTACCTTCTGCGGATCATATTGGTTGCGGCCAATCCATTTCATTTCTTCCACTACATCTGCTGCCATGGCATAAATGATATCATAATTTTTGAAATCTTCCTTTACAAATCGACGGCACCGCTGTGCGCAAATGTCAATACCATTAAGGTTGGCTACTTTCTGAGATAATTGATGCGGCGGTTCGCCCACATGAAACCCGTTGGTACCGGCACTTTCCACCTGCCATGGCAAACCTGCCGCTGCTATTTTGTGCGCTAAAATTCCTTCTGCAAGCGGGCTTCGGCAAATATTACCAAGGCATACCATCAAAATTTTCATGCAGCAAATATAAGCCCTTCACTGTAAGAATGCTGACCGGTCATCATTGAAAACAGGCACAAACCGACCGGGCGCAGGTAATAATATCATCAGCAAACCGACTTAAGTGCCGTGCAGACGACCATTGTGTGGGGCTGTGATTTAAATATGGATTCCTGCCAGTGCTGCATCATAGTGCTAAAGGCGCCGCATTTATTTTATTGATAACCTTAAAACCAGTTAACATGAAAGGCGAAGCCATTCTTAAAAGCGATCTGTTAGACCTGCTTTTCGATCAAAAAAATAAAGCCTACGGCGCTTACCAGTTACGCAAAGGGTACCGTAGCCGGTTGCTACAATCGATTGGTATTATGACAGGAACGGTAATTATATTGTCGGCTTTTACATTTCTTCCGACGGCAAAACCTGCTGCACCCTTTAGGGTAACAGAACAAATTTTTGCACACGTTATTGTGCCCGCTATCCCTGCGAAGGTTGTACCACCTTCGCCGGCAAAGGCGAACCCCAAACCGGTTTCAACTGCAAAATTGCTTAGTACCATTGAGATTGTGAAAGACCCGGTAACAGCGGATGTATTAACTGATATTACGCATAGTGCCATTGGCAGTATAAATAACCTGGTTGAAAACGATCCCGGGGTAACCTTTGTTTCTTCAGCTGGGCCTGGAGGCATCACCAGTGAAGGGCAGGCGATTGCTGATTTACCTGTAAAGGAAGATCCCAACGAGATTGTCGCCAATCCTGAAGTAGCGCCCGCCTTTCCCGGGGGCATGGCCGCCTTTCGCCGTTACCTGTTAAAAAACCTGCGCGAGCCAAGGAGCCTGGAAGAGGGAGAAATGATTACAGTGAAAGTTAAATTTGTGGTTGGCTTTGATGGGAAGTTGCAGGATTTTGAACTGGTGCAGGATGGAGGGGCAGCTTTTAACGCGGAAGTGATGCGGGTACTCAAAAAAATGCCGGACTGGATACCCGGAAAAAGCAGTGGCAAAAATGTGGCCGTGTACCACATCATTCCGGTGAAGTTTATTGCTGAACAGTAATTTTACGTGATTATTTTTGTAATTTGCCCTTCTGCTAAAAATTTGGAAGGGCCTCCCTTCACCATTTTTTATAAATTAAGTTGTATGGCATTGGAAGAATTTGAAAAAGAACAACTAAGCACACGGGACAAGGGGATGATCCGGATGCGCACCATTACCAATTATGGGATGGGGGTTTTTATGATCATCGTAGGATTTTTTTTTATGTTCCCGGTCAACATGACAAGGGGTTATATTAACCAGTACGACCCGGTACTGATAAAATTTTTTGCAGCCATTTGCTGGTTATACGGCGCCTTCAGAATATACAGGGGGTATAAGAAAGATTATTTTAGATGATGAAAACAATAAGTAACAAGCGAATATTAATCCAGGTAAGTGGTGCAATGTTTTTGTTGGTAGCCCTGGTTGGTTGTAAGCCCAAAAAACAAGAAGTAGTTACCACCGACACCCTTAAAACAGGCACCATTCACATCAGTATCGATGAATCGTTTAAGCCGGTAATGGACGAACAGATCAAGACTTTTGAAGGTTCTTATCCCGGGGCAAAAATTATTGCACATTATAAACCGGAAGCAGATTGTTTAAAAGACCTGTTAAGGGATTCGGCTACCAGGATGGTGATTGTAACCAGGGGGCTCACTACAAGAGAGGAACGGTATTTTAAGGATTCTTTAAATTATTATCCCAGGTGGGATGAACTGGCTACAGATGCCATTGCCATTGTGGTAAATAGCAGCAGCATAGATACCCTGTTTACGGTAGAGCGCTTACAGCAGCAACTTTCGGGGCAATATAGTAAAAAGGGGAAAGTGATTTTCGACGGTTTGAATGCCACCAGTACGGTACGTTATGCCATTGATAGTATACTGAAGGGCAAGCAATTTGATACCACGGTGGTGAGGGCGGTAAATAGCAGCAGGGAGGTTTTGGAATATGTAGCTGCCAATAAAGAGGCGATCGGTTTAGTAGGCATCAGCTGGATAGGCAACCCAGATGATACCGCACAGGTAAACATGTTAAAAAAAGTAAAAATGGCGTCTTTAAAATGTGGACGCTGCACGGAAGTTTCGTATGTAAAACCAAGCCAGTACAACATCATGACGATGCAATATCCTTTGGTACGTGGTTTGTATTACATCTTGAAGGAAAACTATTCAGGGTTGGGTAGCGGCTTTCTGAATTTCCTACAGTATGAAAGGGGGCAGTTGATTTTCCGCAGGGCTTATTTAGGTACCAGTAAAATGGGGTTTGCCATCAGAAATGTACAAATCAATGAAAAATTAGAAAAAGAATAATCGCCATTTACGTAGGTTACCATTTTAAATTAATATCATTGTAAAGTCTTAAACGGTAAAAAAAAAATGAAGAAAATAAAATTCGGATTGTTAGTTTTAACTGCCTTGGTGCTATCGAATGCGATGAAAGCCCAAACTATTGAGGAAGGTAAGAAGTTTATGTACTACGAGCGCTATCAAAGTGCCAAGGGTGCCTTTCAAAAAATGATTGCCGCGAATCCTGCCAACACAGAAGCGATATACTGGCTCGGCATGGCTACCATTGCCCAGGAAGAATATAGCGCTGCTTCATTGGCCGAGGTAAAGGAATTGTACAGGAAGGCGTTGGAAACGAATGCTAATAACCCATTGCTTATTGCCGGAATGGGCAACATTGAATTGCGCGAAGGTAAAACCCAGGATGCACGCAACCGCTTTGAAACCGCGCTGTCACTTAGCCAGAACAAAGACATTGAAGTGCTGAACGCCGTAGGAATGGCGAATTCCGATTTCGATAATAAAAATGGCGATCCTAATTATGCCATTGAAAAGTTAAAACTGGCCACCAAAATAAAAAAGTTTAAAGAGCCATCTGTATATGTACATATGGGCGATGCTTACCGGATGTTGATGGATGGTGGTAACGCACAGATTTCCTACCAGTCGGCATTGGACCTTGACCCTAAATATGCCAGGGCTTCTTACAGGATTGGAAAAATTTACCAGACACAGGGCCAGGGACAGGAAGATATATATATGAAATATTTCAATGAGGCTATTGCCAAGGATCCCGATTTTGCACCGGTATACAAGGCGTTATCTGATTTATATTATTTAACAGATGTAACAAAATCGGCGAATTACCTGGATCAATACCTGGCAAAAACAGACGACGATCCTAAAAATTGCTATTACAAGGCATCCATGAAATACGCGCAGGGTTTATTTCAGGAAGCTATTACCATGGCAGATCAATGCGTTAGCGCAAGTCCCAAACCTTACTCAAAATTGTTTGGTATAAAAGGATATGCTCACAGCAGGCTGGGAGATTCATTGAAGGCAAAAGCCGCCTTTGAAAAATATTTCATTGCCGCAGATTCCAACCAAATTGGTATGGGCGATTATGCCACTTACGCCAGCGTATTATTAAAGTTTCCTGATAATGATTCCCTTGCCGGTGTGTATGTAAGCCGTGCAGTTGCACTTGATACATTGGAAGCTAATAAAGTTACCTACCTGAAAAATATCGCTACTTATTACGAGGGGCAAAAAAAGTATAAGGAGGCAGGTGACTGGTTCAAAAAAGTGTTGGCAGTTAAAAAGGCGCCCACAAAAACTGATTATTACTATGCTGGATATAATTATTTCAGGGCAGCGCTTTACCAGCCTTCAATTGAAATTTTTACCAAATACGGGGAGGAATTCCCGGATGATCCATTTGGCCACTATATGATGGGGAAAGCTTATTGGGGAATAGATACCACCATGGAGCAGGGATTGGCCAATCCGTCATTTCAAAAAACCATAGAAGTTGCTCAGCCTAAAAAGGATACCTACAAGGCACAGATAATTGGTAGCTATAAATATTTTATTGCCTATTATGCCAATATTAAAAAAGATAAACAACTGGCGTTAAATTATTGCGATAGTGTTCTGGCGATTGACCCCACTGATACCGAAGCATTAAACAATAAAGAAATCATTAATTCAATGAAGATGGATGCACCGGCTACGCCGAAGCAAACAAAATCCGATGCCAATAAGCCAACCGCCGATAAAGCAACTGGCAATAAAAGCACCGCTCCGGCAGCTCATTAATAGGGCAGTATATTAAATAATTGTTGATCCCAATCCTGCGAATGGATTGGGATTTTCTTTTTACTATCCTAAGATGGTTATTTGCTCACCCTGCCCTATTTTTGCACTATGCAATCGATTCTTCTTCAAATTGAT
>JBBQOJ010000177.1:0-6149 GCA_038330815.1 Chitinophagales bacterium
AAGGGGATGAACTAAAAACGCCCACGGCCGCAAACTTTATTTACGATGGGGTAACTACGGTGATCGCTGGTAACTGTGGTGCCTCCAATGTAGCGATCGGCCGCTATTTTAACTGGCTGGATTCACTACGCCTGTCGGTAAATGTTGCCACGCTCATCGGGCACAATGATGTACGTAAATCGGTGATGGGCCGTGCCAACCGGGATGCCACCGAGGCCGAACTGCTGAAAATGGAACAGGTGGTGGAACTGGCCATGCGGGAGGGTGCGGTAGGACTATCCACCGGCCTTATTTACATCCCCGGCACTTATGCAAAAACCAGTGAAGTGGTACGACTGGCTAAAGTCGCTTCCCGCTTTTATGGCGTATATGCCACGCACATGCGGGATGAAGCAGACAGCGTTACACAGGCGATTGAAGAAGCGCTGCACATTGGCAGGGAAGCCGCCATCCCGGTGGAAATATCCCATTTCAAATTGAGCGGGCAACAAAACTGGGGACGTAGCAAAGAAACGCTCCCAATGATCATTGCGGCGCGAAAGGAAGGCATTGATGTAACGATTGATCAGTATCCTTATACTGCCAGCAGTACTTCGCTAAGTACCCTGGTACCTGATGAATTGCTGGCCGATGGACAGGATTCCATAAAGGCACGCCTCGGCAACCCCGAAATAAGGAAAATGGCCGCGGCAAAAATGTTGCGGAAATTGCGCAACCGAAAACTCAAACATTACAGTTATGCTGTAGTGGCTTATTTTAAAGCAGACACCACCTTAAACGGGAAAAGCATTGAAGCCATCAACCTGTTAAAAGGCCGGAAACATACCGCCAGTGAAGAGATTGTAACCATCATGGAAATGATGCAACAGGGTGGGGCAGGCATGGTTTTTCATGGTATGAGTGAGGAGGACGTAAAAAGCATCATGCGTTACCCCTTCAATATGTTTGCATCTGATGCCAGTATCAGGGCCTTTGGGGAGGGGGCGCCTCATCCCCGGGGATATGGCACCAATGCCAGGGTATTGGCTAAATATGTAAGAGCAGAAAATATACTTTCGCTGGAAGAGGCGGTTCGGCGTATGTCTGCACTGCCTGCACAAAAATTCCAGTTGAAAGACCGCGGACTGTTAAAGGAAGGCATGGCGGCAGATATCGTGGTATTTAACGAACAGGAAGTAAGCGACCTTTCCACTTTTGAAAAGCCGCATCAATATTCCACCGGGTTTAAATATGTATTGGTAAACGGTGGCCTTACCGTAGACAATGGGGTACATACCGGTCTGAGAAATGGCGCTACCCTGAAAGGCAGTGGCTATAACGCAAATTAACAACCCTGCGGCATCGGTGTTTATCGAGTAAACAATTGGCAAAGATTGCCCTGTATAAGCAACAATAAATCCTATTCAACAATGGGCTTATTGTGAATTAAAAAATTAATTGTTACTTTTCACTATCTAATCTTGTTAATATTATTTATGTATCGTTTACCCTCTCTTGTTATTGCCATCCTGTTGCAGGTTTCCCTGCTAAACGCCCAGCATTTAGTACCTGCCACCAACGCTGAAGCCGCCGGTTTTTCTACCGCCCGTTTGCAACGACTTGATAATGCCATGAAGGAATGGGCACAGCAGGAGTGGATGAACGGGGGCGTTGCATTAGTGGCACGCAACGGTAAAATTGTGTATTATAAAGCCGTTGGCTATAACGACCTGGATAATAAATCGCCCCTGCAAAAAGAAGACATCTTCCGGATAGCTTCCCAAACAAAGGCAATTACCAGTGTGGCCATCATGATGCTTTTTGAAGAAGGCAAATTATTATTGGATGATCCCGTATCAAAATACCTGCCTGCCTTTAAAAAACAGCAGGTGCTGGATAAATTTAATGCGGCCGATACTACCTACACTACCCTTCCTGCAAAAAAGGAAGTGACCATAAGGGAGCTGCTAACCCATACTTCCGGTATCGGGTATGCGCAAATTGGTTCAAAGGAGGCCAATGCCATCTATGCAAAAAGCAATATCACCGCCGGTATTGGAGCAACCAACAGCACCTTGCTGGAGGCCATGAACCGGTTGGGCAAATTACCGCTGCTGCACCAGCCGGGCGAAAGGTTTACCTATGGTTTAAATACCGACCTGCTTGGTTTACTGGTGGAAGTAATCAGCGGCACTACCCTGGATGATTTTTTTCGTAACCGCATTTTTGAGCCACTCGGCATGAAGGATACTTATTTTAATATTCCCAACAGCAAGGCCAGCCGTTTGGTATATTTATACCGCGAGGATTCTCTTGGCAAATTAAAAAAGACGGGGGGAAGGTTACTCAATAGTGATGCCGCGATTAATTACCCGCTGGTAAAAAGTAATTATTATTCCGGCGGGGCAGGCTTATCCTCCACCGTATATGATTATGCCATTTTTTTACAAATGCTGCTCAATGGAGGCCACTACAACGGCAGGCAATTACTCTCGAGAAACACGGTAAGAATGATGACGATGAACCAGGTGGGCGAGTTGTCGTTGGGGGATGATAAATTTGGACTGGGTTTCCAGGTGGTAACGGTAAAAGGAAGTGCCCGTACCCCCGCCAATGAAGGCACTTTCAGTTGGGGTGGCGCCTTCGCTACTTCTTATTGGGTTGACCCGAAGGAGAAAATAGTGATGCTGTTTTACCGCCAGTTACAAGGTGGCACCCATGGTGATGTGGTAGAAAAATTCAGGGCGCTTACTTACCAGGCGCTGGACAATTAATTAAACGTTGGGCTATTTTCCAGGAGATAGCAGTTGCTTGTTAGCGGCTACACACTGATAACGAAAAACCATCCTGTTGAAATACAAACGGTCCATGCCTGTTTTATCCAAACAAAACTGTCTACCATGTACAACAGTTGCTTTACAAAATTCTGGGTTTCGTTGTCTGTAATGATGCTGTTGGTAATGACGGCAGCGGCTCAGTCAAGGGACGGATGGTATAGGGTATTTACCGGGAAATTGGGCAACTATTCCGGCACCTTGCACCTGCATAAGTCGACCAGAAATTTTTGCGGGTACCTGTGGTTGCTTGAAACCCAGTATCCCATTAAACTTCAATACAAAGGGCAGGTTAATAATTCGGATAGCCTTCATCTAAGTGCCGCAGGCTGGCAACAACAGGTGTCCCTCTCGGGAATAGTAAGTGATGACCGTTTTGCCGGAACCTGTTTGATCACCGAAAAAGATGGCAGTTCATCATCCACCACTTTTGAAATGGAGGTTAGCAATTTACCCGTTTACACCCGCTTTCACTATTACTATACCGCAGGATTTAGCCGGCTGCCCCAACCATATCCCAAGCAACCTGATTGCAATTATAAAGCTGCCGCCATTTGGCCTGAAGATAAAAGTACTATCGGCGACTCCTATAAAAAACAGGTAAGCCAATTCTTTGGAATTACCACCCCGGTAGCCGAAATAGGCGCCTGGTTGATAGCGGAAAAAGACAGGTACACCGCCGCCTGGAAACAAGAACATACCAAAAATCCGCCGCAGGTAACTACTTCCAACAGTTTGTCAATTTCCCTGGAGGAAGAAATTAATGTAATGGTGATGTATGAAAATAACCGCTATATCAGCCTGGCAAAATATAATTTTGGCAGCAGCGGTGGCGGGCGTGGATTTTATTCGACTGATATCGTCACTATTAATAAATTATCCGGCAAACCCGTTCATTTAAAAGACCTGCTACAACCAGCAGGTATAGCGGCTTTGCCCGGCCTGCTTGATAAAACTGCCAGGGTACAATACGGCATCAACAATACCCGGCCGCTTGATCAAAATGGCTTTCTTAAAAAAAGAGTAGCGCCTGCTGAAAACTTTTATATTACCGAAAAAGGGCTTGGCATGCTATTTCCGCCCGGCTCCATTAAACCCTTTGCAGAGGGCGAAATAAATTTACTGGTCCCCTTCCATTTACTAAAAACCTATATTCAACCTGGTGTACCGATTGCATCAACCCACCGTTAGTAAGGTGCGCCTGTAATCCTTTCCCCATCCTTTTGAATTTATATCAATTGCCGTGATACAATAAAAAAAATTACTACTGATGAAAGCATGTGTTAATACCCGCTATGGACCCCCTGAAGTGGTTAGTGTAATAGAAGTAGAGCAACCCGTACCCAAGGACAACGAGGTGTTAATAAAAGTAATTGCGACTACCGTAAACCGCACCGACTGTGGGTTTAGAAGTGCGGAGTATGTGGTGTCCCGCTTTTTTAGCGGGTTGTTAAAACCCAGCAATTCTATATTGGGAAATGAATTTGCCGGAATTATTGAGGCCACCGGAAAATCGGTTACTTCCCTCAAAGCGGGAAACCGGGTGTTTGGCTACAACGATAGCAGGTTTGGTGCGCATGCAGGGTATATGACCCTGGCGGAAACAGACATGATTGCACTAATGCCCACCAACGTAACCTTTGAAGAAGCGGCCCCCATCACGGAAGGTGCGCATTATGCATTGTGTAATATCCGGGCGGCCAAGGTAACCGCAGGGCAGCAGGTAATGGTGTATGGGGCCACCGGTGCCATTGGATCGGCTGCAGTGCAACTGTTAAAATACTTTGGCGCAAGGGTAACTGCGGTGTGCGCCACTCCACAGGTGGACCTGGTGAAATCGCTGGGTGCAGATAACGTAATTGATTACACGCGGGAGGATTACACCCAAACCAACCTGCAATTTCACCTGGTGCTGGACGCGGTGGGCAAAAGTTCCTTTGGAAAATGTAAACCACTGCTTCATAAAAAAGGCATTTACATTTCTACAGAATTAGGTAAACATGGAGAGAATATCTGGTTAGCATTAACAACGCCACTCTTGGGCAGCAAAAAAGTGATGTTTCCGATCCCCTCCATAAAAAAGGACGACCTGTTATTGCTACAACAATTGGTTGAAACCGGCCATTACAAACCGGTGATTGACCGGCAGTACAATTTACAAGACATTGTTGCCGCCTACCATTATGTTGAAAGTGGGCAAAAAATTGGGAATGTAGTGATTAATGTAAGCTGATACCGGAACAACAACGCCTTTCGCGGGATTACCGGGAAAGGCATTGGTGTTTATACAGATTCAACAAATTTACCTGCCAGCTAAGGCGTACCTGCAGCTCCTTTGTTAAGCATACGGTAATAGCGTTGTTGAAAGCCAATAAACTCCTTTTCGAGCAAAGCGATGGTGCCTTGTTTTGTTGGTGAAAGCGGCTCGAGTGCGGTGGCCACTTCCAGGTAAACATCGCTTAGGCGGCGGCGAAATTTAAATTCATCAAAGAATACTGTCTTACGGTTCAATTCCAATATTTCCCTCCGCATACTATCCAGTTGCAACAGCGTTGACTTTTGTATGGGAGAGGGAGAAGATAGTTTGGTGAATGTTGTAATGGACTGATCCAGTGAATCAACCATTGCCGCCAGTTTTTCGTGGATGGTAAAGAGGCGCATACCCTGGTTATATAACAAGGCTATATTTTTTGCAGTATAGTTGGCAGCATCATTTGGTTTAATATTGATGAATTGCTCATACTTTTTTCCACCGGCCAATAATACTACTTTATACTTCCCTACAGGTACACGCGGCGCAACGAAACCAGAATACAAAACTGAGGAACCGGCAACAAAACCTCCTTTGGCTACTTTAGGCGGGTTTACATTAAACGACCAATACACTTTATTCAGCCCCTTCAGCGTAGTGCCATTGATGTCTTTAATTTTCTTATTTGCCGCATCATATATTTCCAGTTTGATACCGGCATCACTTCTTTCCTTTAAATAATAGCTAATGGTGGGTGCCAGTATTTTGCCACCGGCTACATAACCGGCTACATTACTACCGGTGGTGGGTGTTTGCGGACTGTAACTATAAACAAAATCATTCACCGGGTATAAAATCACTTCCTGGTTAAGATCGGTTTTTACGAGGTCGCGCAAGGGTTGTAAATCATCGATAATATAAATCCCGCGGCCATGGGTGGCAATCACCAGGTCGCCGGTTTGCGGCTGAATGGTGATATCCCGTACAAGGTTATACCAGGGCATTTGCTGGTATTTACTTCTCATCCAGGTAACACCAGCATCCAGGGAAATAAACAACCCCATTTCTGTACCGGCAAACAACAA
>JBBQOJ010000178.1:0-6130 GCA_038330815.1 Chitinophagales bacterium
GGGTACAGGTCAACAATCACCAGGTCCAGTTCCGGTATATTATACTGCTTCATTTCCTGCACATCGGTTTCATTATGCCGCCTGCCCAGGATACCGCCAAATACAGATGGGTGAAGGGTTTTTACACGCCCCCCCAAAATAGACGGATAGGTAGTGAGTGATTCCACCGCAACACAGGGCACCTGCAGGTTTTCAATAAATTGCTGGGTACCCCCCGTTGAATAAATGGTTACCCCCAGCCGATGCAACTCGTGTACAATGTTTTCGAGTCCATCCTTGTAAAATACTGAAATGAGGGCTGTATTGATTTTCTTTTGCATACCTTTTTGCCGTTTGATGGTGTTTATAATATTTATACCCGCGGTATCAATTACCGCTGATGAAATTTTAAATAGAAGGCCCGTTTCCGGAATATCACCGGTTGCAGCAAAAGTGCCACTACCCTTTTTGCGTTCCCCAGTAGAAGCTGTCCCAACAGGGACCCACTTTCCGGCTATGAAAGTACTACTGTTGCTACGTACCAACCGCTGCCTGCAATGCTATTGGGTAATGTCCCACACAAATGCCCCCTGCTCCGGAACTGAATAAGAGCGCAAAAGTAATTCTTCGCATTCTTTCTTCCATTTATCAATTTTCCACAAACTGTTAGATGCGTCAAAAACATAACAGCCGCTATTAAATATCGCCGCCAGTTGAGTGATCGTAATGTTTGGATTATTGGATAAAACGATGATATGTACTTCCAGCTTCTTTTCGGGGATGTTAAAGCGAAAGTGGTCATCCACCAGTACGATGCGCTTGTCGTTAAACTGGTAAGCCATCCCAAACTGCTGCAGGCGGGCAGGCAAGGGTACCGGCCTTACCTGGTAGTGGATACGCGCAGGTTTTAAATGAAAGTGTTGCAAAACGCCCGCCTCCCTTACCGCCGAATCTCCCACAAAAAAATAACGGCGCCCCGCTATAAAATCGATGGCCCGGTGCTTTGGTACCTGGTATACAATCATTTTTTGCTGACGGCTCCATTGCCAGGCATGGCAGGCATGTATAACCGTAAACCCAAGCCCGCAAAACAAAGCCCATTTTAAAGCCAGCATGTATTTGTTTAATAACCAGGTGGCCAACAATATCACCAATGCGTACAACAACAAGGTAGTGGCAATGGTGGCGGGTAGCTGGTCCCACACCGCAAATGGAAGCTGGTTTACGCGGCTGATAAAGGCATTCATCCCGCTAACCAACCACCCCACCAGTTTGCCGGCAAAAGCCGCTACGGGTGTAAACCAGGAAAAACACACCAGGGCAATTTCGATATAAAGCACCAGGCCCGACAGCGGTACAGCTACCATATTGGTTACCAGGAATAGATTAGGAAACTGGTGGAAATAATAAATGCATACCGGGAAGGTAAGCACCTGTGCCGCAAGGGAAATGGCGGCCAACTTCCATGTTTTGTCGAGTAATGAATTGCTGATGGCGAACCATTGATACACCGGCTTTTGGAATACCACAATGCTGATTACTGCCAGGTACGATAGCTGGAAGCCCACTTCCCAAAGATAACCCGGATTATACACCAGCATTAAAAATGCCGCAGCTGCCAGTGAATTGTAAATGCAGGACTTCTTTTTCACTGTATCGCCAATAGTAATAAACGTAAACATTACTGCAGCGCGCAATACAGAGGCTGCTGCACCGGTCAACAGTGCAAACATCCAAAGCCCGGCCAACACCAGCAGCGCCCGGGGACGGGCGTATTGATAGAGAAAAGGAATTTTTTTTAACAGCCCTGACAGCAAAAAATAAATCAGTGCCAGGTGCATGCCCGAGATGGCGATGATATGCACCACCCCTGTATTACTGTAAGCCTGCAACAGGTCCTTATCCAAATCGTTGGTATAGCCAATTAATAATGCCTCGGCGACACCAAGCGCTTCTTTATTATGACCAATATTTTTACGCAGGACGTTTAACACATATTCCCTGGTACTAAAAATAAATTGCCGGAATGGTTGTCGTTGATGGCCGGGCAATTTGGTATAACCCCCTTCTTTTATAAATACCTGGTGAAAGATTTGCTGCAGCGCGGTATAGCGTTGGTAATTAAAAGCGCCGGGATTGCCGGAATTACGGATAAGCTGTATTTTCTGGCGGGTAATGAAGCGGTCGCCATATTTCAACGGTGGATTATCCGAAGTAGTATCTCTTGATAGATAAACCAATAAATGGCCCTTGCAGGGAATCACACTGTCGTTGCGGAGCAGGGCCTGTACCCGGCCGGCTATTTTATAGGTCTTTGGTTTGGTAATTAATGGTTCGGTTACGCAGATTAACAAACCATCGTTTTGCTGGTAGCTGTTGCCGTACCACTGTTGATGGTGGCGGATATCCTGCTGCCAGGTAAGCGCCATTCCAATGCATACAAGCAAGCCGTTGATGATTAGCCCGGTGATTATTTTTAAGCCAAATTTTAAACGAAGGGGCAACAGCAACAACGCCAGGAGGGCCAGGAGAAAAAATAGTCCGCAAGTAATGATCAGCAGGAGTGTACCACCATAGCTATCCTGCAGCATAATTCCTGCCACCAAAGGGATTAGCAGCCTGGTAAAGGGCGCTTTTTTCCAAACAGGTACCGTATAAAATTGTTGCACCCGTTAAAGTACATCATTACCGAAGTATCCGGAGGTGAATAACCCCTGTAAGAAATAAGAAAAAAACGACCAGCGGGTGGCTAGTGACGCACCAGGATAATTTCTGCCCTCGAATTACGGGCCTTTTCCCAGGGATTTCGGTTGGCAGTGATAGGGCGTTGGTAGCTAAACCCTTTCACTGTTTCAATTCTTGACGGTGCCACCTGGCGGGTTAGCAGGTAGCGCCTTACCATATCCGCCCTGTCTTTGGCCAGTCGTTCGCAGAGCGTTTCCACACCTTCTTTTTCATAGGCATGACCTTCGATATGTATGGTAAGGGAAGGATCTACTTTTAATAAATTGATCACACTATCCAGCACCTTGTAGGTTAAGGAAGAGAGAAACGATTGCTGTGGTTCAAAGGGTACCACGATGGCATCTTTATTTGGGCAGCCATTGAAAGCCTTTTGTCCAAATATAGTACGACAACTGTCTTCATGATCCATGATCCCATCTTCATCTGTGTCGTATACACCATCGGGTGGACGGGGAATAGGATAATGCAGGGTGATTTCTGCAACGCAGTTAAACTCAATCGGTTCCTTTTTAACTTGCCGCTCAATGGAACGGAATTTTGACCGCGGCGTAGTCGCCCTGATCCTCAAGCTATCCAGTCCCCTGCCCAGTACATAGGTTTTTACTACCCCTGCCCGGTTTAACGACAAGTAATAACAAATACTATCCCAGCCTTCATCAAAATAAGAATAGCCATCAATGCTAAACATAATGGAATCATCCATAAATATCAGGTCAACGATGCTATCCATCAATTTGAAGCTGGAAGCAAAATTCAGGGAAGATTGTTTGTATTCAAAAGGGATTACAAAAACAACATCATTCGTTTTTGGGAAACTGTCCGTTGCAGGTAAAGTTGGATAAGTAGCAGGAAGGGCAATATTTGTAGCACTACCAGCTGGCATAGCGGTACCGATGCCCCTGCCCATCGCATTCAATGCAATATAAAATAGGAATACCAGTAAAAACCCTTCCTTTTCGAAGACTGCTTTCTTAATAATCCTGCTGAGATATTTGAATGGCTGCTGAATAATGATATTGATAAAAGTGCTTAGAATAATTGATTGGCTATTACCAACTAATATGCCAACAATATAAACCAATTGGTTTAATTATCCAATACGGCATTAGATGGCCGGAGTGTATTAATCAAAACACGGGAATCGGCAGGCGTCAAATTACCCTGCTTTTCGTTATTTCCAATACCCGTTGCCGTTACTTACTCAGGTGCATACTACGTTCCTTATACAATTGCCTGAAATAAGGATCGCGCAGGTCTTTAATAAAACGAATGGCCTCACCGGTACTTTTCATTTCGGGGCCCAACTCTTTATTCACCCCTGGAAATTTATTGAAGGAGAACACCGGTTCCTTGATGGCAAAACCCTGCAACTTTTTCTCGTAGGTAAAGTCTTTTACTTTATTTACGCCCAGCATCACTTTGGTGGCAATATTCAGGTAAGGTATCTGGTAGGCCTTGGCGATAAAGGGAGTGGTTCGGCTGGCGCGTGGATTGGCCTCAATCACATACACATTGCCATCTTTAATGGCAAATTGTATATTAATCAATCCTTTGATATTGAGGGTACGGGCTATCTTTTCAGCATACTCTTCCATGGTATGCACAATCAGCGGTGATAAATTAAACTGGGGCAATACGGCATTGCTGTCGCCGCTGTGTATGCCAGCGGGTTCAATATGTTCCATTACCCCCATGATGTGAAAATCATCCCCGTCAAAAATGGCATCAATCTCTGCTTCCTGGCAGCGATCGAGGAAATGATCAATCAATATTTTATTACCGGGTAAGTGCTTGATCAAACTCAAAATGCCTTTTTCAAGGTCCTCATCATTTATCACAATACGCATGCGCTGGCCGCCAATTACATAACTTGGCCGTATCAATACCGGGTACCCTACTTCCTTTGCTACTTCAATCGCTTCATCGGTATTAAAGGCAGTGCCGTATTTGGGATACGGGATACCCAGTTCTTTCAGTGTATCACTAAAGCGGCCGCGGTCTTCCGCAATATCCATACTATCATACGAAGTGCCGATAATTTTGATGCCCCTTTCATGTAATTGCTTAGCCAGTTTCAGGGCCGTTTGGCCGCCCAACTGTACAATGACACCTTCCGGCTTTTCATGCTCAATAATTTCCCAAAGGTGTTCCCAGAAAACCGGTTCAAAATATAATTTATCTGCAATGTCAAAGTCGGTAGACACTGTTTCCGGGTTACAATTTACCATGATGGCTTCGTAGCCGGCTTCTTTTACTGCCAGCAACCCATGAACGCAACAGTAGTCAAACTCAATGCCCTGGCCGATGCGGTTGGGCCCGCTTCCCAATACAATTATTTTCTTTTTTCCGGAGCGTTTCGATTCATTGGAAAGAAGGGCGCTGCCTTCGGGGGATACTGCGGGCGCTTTTTCAAAAGTAGAATAGAAATAAGGGGTTTTGGCCTCAAACTCTGCACTGCAGGTATCCACCATTTTAAAAACCCTTGTCAGGCCCATGGCCTTCCTACGGTTGTAAATCAATTGCGCATCATCTTCCTTCATGATCCGCACAATCTGCTCATCACTAAAACCGAGGAATTTAGCTTCTGTCAGCAGTTCGTCGGGGAGCGTCTGAAGATCATATTTTGCAATTTCCTTTTCACAATTGCATATTTTTTGAATCTGGTAAATAAACCAGCGATCAATCCCGGTACTTTCGCAAATGCGCTTGATACTGGCACCTGCCATTAATGCGTCTTTGATCCTGAATATCCTGTCCCACTTCGGAATCTTTATGTACTCGATCAACTCATCTGCATGCATCAGGCTTTTCCCATAATACCCCAGGCCCACCGCTTCATTTTCCAAACTCTGGCAGGCTTTCTGCACCGCTTCGGCAAAACTTCTGCCGATGGCCATCACCTCTCCCACACTTTTCATCTGGAAGCCCAGGGTATCATTGGCGCCTTTGAATTTATCAAAATTCCAACGGGGTATTTTTACGATCACGTAATCGAGTGCCGGCTCAAAATAAGCCGATGTAGTTTGCGTAACCTGGTTTTTTAATTCATCCAGGTTAAAACCCAACGCAAGTTTTGCGGCAATTTTCGCGATGGGATAACCGGTAGCCTTACTCGCCAAAGCAGAAGAACGGCTCACCCTTGGATTGATTTCTACGACGATCAGTTCTTCAGTTTTTGGGTTTAAAGCAAATTGCACATTACAGCCACCTGCAAAATTCCCAAGGTCCCTCATCATGCGGATAGCAGTATTTCGCATTTCCTGGTAAGCCGTATCGCTCAGCGTCATCATTGGCGCCACCGTAATGCTATCCCCGGTATGCACACCCATGGGGTCAAAATTCTCTACCGTACAAATGATCACCACATTGTCGTTGCTATCTCGTAAAAGCTCCAGTTCAAATTCCT
>JBBQOJ010000179.1:0-6122 GCA_038330815.1 Chitinophagales bacterium
AACTTTTCCAGGTAGCCGCCGGTTTCTTTGGCTGCATATAATTTCCTGGAGATAAATATCATTTCCATGCCATACCCGCTACAGGCTTTTAAAGTTCCTGATAAGTGGGCTGCCGGCTCACCCCTTACGATGCCGATGGTAGGTAATCCTGCCAGCTTGCCTGCATGGGCAGTGGCAACAAGGTGATTGGAGTAGGCCCCGCCAAAAGTAATCAGCCCTGTCGACTGCGTTTCCCGCGCCTGCTGCAGGAAATAATGCAACTTAAATAATTTATTGCCAGATATAACCGGGTGAACTTTATCAAGTCGTAATACGGATACACTTACCTGCTTCTCCCTGAAAAGGGGATCCTCCAGCGGTTGTATATGAACATTTGTTGTGGGGAAAAGCATAATTTTAAATTATTCACCGATTAGGTTATTTTCGCGTACGCAAATTTGCAACTAAAACAACAATCTACATTTATTATGCAACCAACTCTTTTGATATTGGCCGCGGGAATGGCCAGCCGTTATGGAAGTATGAAACAAATTCAATCTTTTGGCCCCTCCGGCGAAACTATCATGGATTATTCAATTTACGATGCTGTCCGCGCCGGTTTTGGTAAAGTAGTATTCATCATCCGGAAGGATTTTGCTGAAGACTTTAAAGCGATTTTTGAACCGAAATTAAAAGGTAAAATTGAAACCGCCTATGTTTTCCAGGAAAGGGATGCTTACCTCCCCGATGTAACGGTGCCGGCTGAACGCACCAAACCATGGGGTACTGCCCATGCGGTATTGTGTGCCCGGGAGGTAGTGAAGGAACCCTTTGCCGTAATCAATGCCGATGATTTTTATGGTAAAGATTCTTTTGAGAAAGCTGCGGCCTTTCTTACCACTGGCTGCAACGATAAAACCTATGCCATCATTGGGTACGAACTGGCAAAAACCCTAAGTGACAACGGAACAGTAAGCCGGGGTGTTTGTGAAGTGGATGCAGATAATAAGCTCATAAGCATTAAAGAGCGAACCAAGATTTACCAGGAAGGAGAAAAAATTGTATATGAGGACACCGATGGCAAGCATGAAGTGCCGTACAATTCCAGCGTTTCCATGAATTTCTGGTGCTTTCCGCCCTCCATGTTTGATGCTACCGAAAAGCTGTTTCACGAATTTGTAAAAAATAACTATACCGATATTAAGTCAGAGTTTTTCATTCCCTTACTGGGCGACGAATTTGTTCAGAAAGAAGGTGGCACTATACAGGTGATTCCAACATCGGCCCAGTGGTTTGGCGTAACCTATAAAGAAGATGCGCCGGATGTGAAGGCAAGTGTGGAGCAGCTGGTAACGAATGGCGAATACCCAGCCTCGCTTTGGGGATAAGAGGGTTGCCTTTAAACGCTATTTAACACGGTGGCGTGCTTGCTGTTCATCTTTACAAAAAGAACAATAGCATGCCATTTTTTTGGATCGTCCCAGTCAACATTACAGGATAAAAGCCATAAAAAAAGCGCCACGGTAACCGGGGCGCTTTTTTAAGTTGTAGGGATTTAATACAGTTAGTTTCCAACAACCATAAATACAAACTCTTCCATTTTCTTAACCTGTTGCACACGGTTCAACCCTTTTAAATCGGTGTTGGAAGGCGTTTTAATATTTTGGTACTTACTATCTATTTTCTTTAAAATCTCCAGCAGGTTTAAAATATTGCCGGATTTTGCGGCATAAACAACACCATCTGCTTTTGAATCCTTGGCTGTAATAATGCCGATGATTTCACCGTTATGGTTTATTACGGGGCCGCCACTGTTACCTGGGTTAGCGGATACGGTTAACTGGTAGGCGGTAGAATCCCCATCGTTACCCGATTTGGCGCTTACGTAACCCTCGCCATATACAATTTCATTCCTCGGAAAGCCGAGCGTAAAAAATTGTTCCCCCAGGTCGGATTTACCTTTCTTAATACTGTAAGGAAGGTTACTTACTGGTTTATAAGCAGTATCGGTAATTTTTATAATGGCAAGGTCCACGGTATTGTCGGTATATAAAGCCTCGGCCCTGTAATAATCACCCTTTTTATTCTGGATGTAAATGTTTTTCATACTACTGATTACGTGGGCATTCGTTACCAGGTAGCCCTTTCCATCAATTAAAAAACCGGTGGCCCGGAAATCAACAACGGGCTTTTGATGGCTTGCGTCTTTAACGCCCAGTTCCTTTGACTTTAATTTGCTAACCTCTACATTGGTTTTATTCAATTGATCTACAAGTACACGGTAGTTTTCATTACCATATTTTTTGGTATAACTCACCATTACGCTGCTGGCCAGCAAGGAAATAAAGGCGGCAATCGAAGCAGCCACTGCAATGCTTCGCTGGTATCTTTTCCATAAGGAAACGATTTTAGCACGGCCGTTTAATTTTGCCTCTCCAATCAAACCCTCTTCCATCAACTGGGCTTCTACTTCATTCAGGTGGTGCCTGAATGCCTTTGTAGTGCCGTAAGTTGCCAGGCCATTCAAAAAGTAAGTATGTTCCACCACTAATTGGTCCACTTCCGGGTTATTGCTGCGTAACTCCTCAAAAGCTGCTTTTTCGTTGGCAGACATCTCTTCCTTCAAATAACGTTCTACGGCCTCAAGTAATAAAATGTCATCCATTTTGTTATCCATTTTTATATTGTGCAAAAAATAATTTTTTTAACCTCACCAGGCATTTATACTTCTGCGTTTTAGCATTGTCTGCATTGGTATAGCCAAATTCTCCCGCTATTTCAAGCATGTTCTTTTTTTGCAGGTAATAGGCATCCAGCAAACTTTTACACGGTTCGCCAATTTTGGCCATGGCCATTTCCATCAAAGTAAAATCATCATTTTTCCTTTCGTGGTCCTCTATTTCTTCCTCCACCGCGATGGTTTCTTCCAGGCTTTCTACCTGGGTACTAAACTTTCCCAGTTGCTGCAGTCGCTTTAACCAAAGCCTCCGGCAAATGGAATAGATAAAAGTTTTTATTTGGCAGTTTAAAACAAAGCTGGGCAGTTTAGCCTTTTCATATAATACAATCATGGCTTCCTGGAAAATATCCCTTGCATCATCTACTGATCCATTATTATTCAATATAAACGACTGAATAGTTGAATAGTTTTCACGATAAATTAATTCAATGGAATTTTTGTCGTTACGGGCCAGTCCATTCAGTAATGCGTGTTCATGATCTGTAATATTCACCTGTCTGGTATTAATACGTTATAGTGTGTAATAGTAACCCAAAACGACGAAAAAAATTTTTTAAAAAACTTGGGTTACCTTTTTTAGCATTTGGTATTAATGGTTAAATAACAAATTAAAACACAAAAAAATGAAAAAATTATTAGTATTCGCAGTAGTTGCTGCTTCTTTCGCATCTTGCGCTAACGGTGAAGAAACAAAAGTAGACGAAGTTACCACTACTGATTCTGCTACTGTTGTTACTCCAGTTGCACCTGATTCTACTTTAGTTGTTACAGATTCAACTGTAAAAACTACTGTTACTGTAGATTCAATTAATAAATAATTACCATCCGGCAAGATTGTTTGTAAATCCGCTGGATTTATTATAAGAGTTTTCATATGGCAAGCAATCGTTAAAGACGCCCCTATTCTTAGGGGCGTCTACTTTTTTAATCCATTGATGAAATTTACATGGATTGGATTAACTGCTGATTATTTTTCAATCATTTGACAGATTTATTAAAAAATTATTTGGTAATAAAATTTAATCCATTAATTTCGCTGCATCAATGGCAACAGTAACAAATTACACACGATTTTATTTTAGCTACTATTTTACAAATGGTACGGGCGTCTTTTGTTAAAAACTGAAACTTAAAATAACAGATTAAAATAAAAAAAGAATCCCGGCTAAAGCAGTCGGGATTTTTTTTTGCAGGCAAGTCAACAAGGCATAAAATATCATCATGAACAGGGCAACAGAAAGCAGCACTAGGCAACAACCCGCTTCGGTAAAAGATCAGCAGGAAAAAATACCCGTTGTAGCCATACAAGGATTTGAAGGAAGTTTTCACCAGGAAGCCGCCCGTTTGTTCTTTGGTAAAAATGTACAAGTGCTATGCTGTTCCACTTTTAAAGAAGTAATGCGGCTGGCCGGCAGCAAAAAGGAAAGTGATGGCGGGGTAATGGCCATCGAAAATTCCATTGCCGGCAGCATATTACCCAATTACAACCTGTTGCAAAAAAGCAATCTTACCATTGTGGGCGAAGTGTACCTGCAAATACGCCAAAACCTACTGGTTAACCCCGGGGTAACATTGGGGGATATACGCGAAGTACATTCGCATCCCATGGCAATTCAGCAATGTTTTGGCTTTTTGGATAAATACAACTGGAAACTGGTAGAAACGGAGGATACCGCCCTCAGTGCAAAGCATATTCACCAGCACCGGAGTAAACACATTGCCGCCATCGCCAGCAAACTGGCAGCAGAAATCTACCAACTGGAAATGATTGCCCCCAATATTCACACCTTAAAGAATAATTATACCCGTTTTTTGATTTTGCAGCGCGATGATATCCCCGTAAGCGTACCCGGCGCCGACAAAGCTTCCATAAATTTCCATACCGACCATTCAAAAGGAAGTCTTGCAAAAGTGCTTACCCTGATAGCAGCGGCAGGTATTAACCTGAGTAAATTGCAATCGTTCCCCATCCCTGGCAGCGACTGGCGATATTCTTTTCATGCCGACCTGGAATTTGAAAAAGAGGATGAGTTTTATACTATGATGGAATCCATCGGCAGGTACACGGAGGCGCTTAGAATATATGGCGTGTATAAAAAAGGCAAATAATTTCAACGCTAACAAAAGGTAATCTAACCAGCATAATGGGTACGGCGCATAAATTCATTTTACAATGGCAACAGTAAAAGACACCATCACTTCTACCAACAATTCACCAACAGGCACTTCCGCGGTACATCCACTACCTGCTGTGGCCCAACGGCTGGAGGGGATCGGGGAATATTATTTTTCCCAAAAACTCCGGGAAATTGATGAGTTGAATAAGGCTGGAAAGGCCGTGATTAATCTCGGCATCGGTAGCCCCGACCTACCTCCACATGCCACGGTTATTAGCACCCTGCACGAAGAGGCCCTGCGGCCTAACCAGCACGCCTACCAGAATTACAAGGGTAGCCCGGTATTCAGGAAAGCCATTGCCCGCTGGTACAGTCAATGGTATGGGGTAACGTTAAACCCGGATACAGACCTATTGCCGCTGATTGGCAGCAAAGAGGGGATCATGCATATTTGTATGACGTATATTAATCCCGGCGATGCCGTACTGATTCCCAACCCGGGTTACCCTACCTACCGGAGCGCAGCGACGATTGCCGGTGCTAACGTTATCGAATACACGCTTAGTAGGGAAAATGGATGGTTCCCTGATTTGGCATCGCTGGAAGCACTGCCCCTGCAGCAGGTAAAACTGATGTTTTTAAACTACCCGCACATGCCCACCGGGCAATTACCAACGATGGAAATGTTTGTACAACTGGTAGCTTTCGCAAAAAAGCACCACATTTTACTGGTGCACGATAACCCCTACAGTTTTATTTTAAATGATCAACCCATGAGTTTGCTGGCCGCACCCGGTGCCATGGAAGTCGCTATTGAATTAAACTCCCTTAGCAAGTCGCATAATATGGCAGGCTGGCGCATTGGCTTCTTATCGGGTAACCAGCAACGCATCAACGAAGTGCTGCGGTTTAAAAGCAATATGGACAGCGGTATGTTTTTGCCCATCCAGTTGGCTGCTGCCAAAGCGTTGGAACTTGGCCAGGACTGGCATGATCAGCTTAACCAGGTTTACCGCGAAAGGCAACTAAAGGCTTTCCAGCTGTTATCCCAGCTAGGTTGCGTGTATGATGAACAACAGGCCGGCATGTTTGTGTGGGCAGAAATTCCGGCAACTTATGTAGACGGTTATGCGCTAAGCGACCGGGTATTACATGGGGCTAATGTGTTTATAACCCCTGGTGGTATTTTCGGTAACGCAGGAAACCGTTATATCCGGGTGAGTTTATGTAGTACCTGTGAAAAAATCGACCTCGCCATTCAACGAATAAGGGAGATGGCTTAAAAG
>JBBQOJ010000180.1:0-6114 GCA_038330815.1 Chitinophagales bacterium
GGAAGAGATTGCCTGGTGGGTATGAATGCCGTGGTGATGGACGAAGTGGAGTTGGGGGAGGGAAGTATAGTGGGGGCATTAAGTTTTATAAAAGCGGGTGAACAGGTGCCACCCCGCAGCCTTATGGCGGGCAACCCGGCCAAAATTATCCGGCAGGTAACCGATGAAATGTTGCAATGGAAAAGAAAGGGCACTGCCTTATACCAGCAACTACCGGGGATGATGTTTACTACCTGGAAGCCCTGCGAACCTTTAAGGGATATTGCCCGGCAAAAAGCGCAGCCCACCTCCACCGGAAAAAACTATACTCCCTGGTCAAACAAATAAAGGCATTTTACGACCAACCCGTGTTGGGTAACGGTTTCTAATTGATGCCCGGCAGAAGGACGACACTAATCAAAATGATAACCAAAACTTGCTACTACAACACCAGGAAATAAATGGATGGCGTTGGAAACTTCCTGATAGCATTGGTAGTTGTACAGCCCAGCGAAAATTTGGGAGCAGGAACTGGAAAGAAGCAAAGTTGCTGTGCGTTGATAATAAATTACCTTTGCAGCCATAATGGAAAAATCAAACTTTATAGATTATATCCGTATTTTTTGCAGGAGTGGCCATGGAGGTCCCGGAAGCAGGCATTTTATGCGGACTAAATACAATGCAATGGCCGGGCCGGATGGTGGAGATGGTGGACGCGGTGCCCATATTATTTTAAAGGGGAGTTCTCAACTATGGACGCTATTGCACCTGAGGTATTACAAAAATGTGCTGGCGGAAGACGGGGAAAGTGGTAGCAAGAATAACAGTACGGGTAAATTTGGAAAGGATATTATTATCGAAGTGCCCCTTGGCACCATCGCACGTGACGAAGCAACCGGTGAAAAGGAAGCCGAAATTTTGGAAGATGGCCAGGAGGTGATTTTGGTGAAAGGGGGACGAGGTGGACTTGGAAACAGTAATTTTAAAACTGCTACCAACCAGGCACCCGAATACGCCCAGCCTGGCGAAACCGGTAGTGAGGGGTGGAAGGTACTCGAGTTAAAGGTGTTGGCCGATGTAGGCCTGGTTGGATTTCCCAATGCCGGTAAATCAACCTTGCTGTCTGTAATTACTGCCGCAAAGCCAAAAATAGCAGATTACGCCTTTACTACCCTTGTTCCGCAATTGGGTATGGTAGATTACCGGGATGGTAAAAGTTTTTGTATTGCCGATCTTCCTGGTATCATTGAAGGGGCAGCCGAGGGCAAAGGGCTGGGCCACCGGTTCCTGCGCCATATTGAGCGCAATTCCATCCTGTTGTTCTTAATTCCTGCCGATTGCCCGGATCACAAAAAGGAGTTTGAAATACTGGTCAACGAATTAAAGGAGTACAATGCTGAAATGTTACAAAAAGACTTTGTAATCGCCGTTAGTAAAAATGATATGCTGGATGACGAACTGCGGGCGGCCATTTCCCGCGAGCTGCCGCAGAAAGTGCCCCATGTTTTTATATCCTCCATTACAGGACAGGGCCTGCCGGAACTAAAGGACCTGCTTTGGAAAACATTGAATGCACCGCTGGCGAATGCATAGCACTTTCTACAATAAGTAGCTACTACCATTTGCAACAGGTGCTTACCCGGTTTTGAATCCCCTTAATCAGCCAATTGATTGAACCAGGTTTTTAAATACATTAAAGAGTTTTACCAGAAGGAGTTTAATTTATTATACTTCCTGCTTATTATTGGTATGCTGGCCATCCTTATTTATTTTAATTACTGGCATGGCCTGGAAAAAAAATATGCAGCAGGGGGTAAAACAAAACTGGCCAGGTTGGCAGGGTATTATTTATTGTACCTGGTGCCTTTTGCCACGGCATTTTTGTTACAACTGCTTTTTTATAAGGATTGCAGGTATTTCAGCAATGCCTGGTTTTGGATCATTCTTTTATTGGCACCTGCCTTTTTCTCCTTTAGGGTAAATTTCGATTTTCATAAAAGTTGGATTTTCAGCAATTTCAAAGGGGCCGACCAGGACCTTTACCTGTATGCCATTAACTGGATTGTACGGGTGTTTGTTTTACTGATCCCGGTGTTTATCATTTGGCTGATAAAGGACCGCACCAACCAGCCATTTTATGGGGTTCGTGCGCTTGATCACCTGCGCCCCTATTTAATAATGCTGTTGATAATGGTACCATTGATTATACTTGCCAGCACCCAACAAGATTTTTTGAAGGTATACCCCAAGGCCAAACTGATCAATCACCTGCCGATGGAAGGCATAAGGGAAAAATGGCGCTATGTTTTTTTTGAATTGAGTTATGGTTTCGATTTTGTAAGTATCGAATTTTTTTTCCGGGGTTTCCTTATCCTGGCACTAATGCATATTTGTGGCCGCCATTGTATAATACCGGTAGCCTGTTTTTATTGTGCCATCCATTTCGGTAAACCAATGGGGGAGGCCATCAGTAGTTTTTTTGGCGGCATGCTGTTGGGTATCATCTCCTTTAATACCGGAAGTGTATGGGGTGGTTTGCTGGTTCACCTGGGCATTGCCTGGCTAATGGAGTTGGGAGGATTTGTTGGGGGGATGATGTATAAACCGAAATAATTGTTACTCGGAAGGACGCACTCCTCATCAATCACATAAGCCTTTGCCCCCACCTTCTTTGAGGAACTTAAGTGCATAGTGGTGAAGGGCAGTTGTGCCCGAACGGCGTATTTAGAAGGAGCACCTATTTTTTTCAGGAGATTATTAGACTGTGTCCCGGGGGGGTTTTCATTGTGCCATTTTCTAACCATACCGACATCATCTGCGAAACACCGACGGTGATGGGACTTCATAATTTATTGAAAAGAACTCCGTGCACACTACTTTTCAGGCAATGTGTCAATTTAAAATCATACCCTGCTGATCTACTTGTTTTGGGCCCGCCGTGCTACGGAGCGAATATCTTTTTGTCCTCCGTGTTGCCTGTTTAATATGGAGCGGAATGCCCGCGTGAGGGATTGCAGTGGAAGCCCACAGGCACGCGGTACGCGTGGCGAGGACTTGCAACGGAAAGCCCGGCCCCCCCGATGCAATCGGGGGGGACACGCCCAACAAACTTTCTGCAATGAACGAAAGCTAAGAGTGCTGTTATCAATCGCTGGTTTAAAAATGTTGCTATTTGCCTCCCTTCAATAAAGTTTACCTACAAATGGTTTAAATTGTAACCTTTGCAAATCATTTCAATTTTGTAATTTGCCTTTTCATAAAAATGATTGCTGCATGGTTAAAAGTAAAATTGCCGGTATCGGCATGTATGTTCCTGGAAATGTTTTCACCAACGACGACCTTAAACAATACATGGATACTAATGATGAATGGATACAGGAGCGTACCGGCATTAAGGAGCGGCACTATGCCGACCGCACCGGTGAAACCACCACTACCATGGGTGTAGCGGCTGCTACCATGGCAATTGCCAATGCGGGTACCACTGCACAAGACATTGATTTCATCATTTTTGCCACCCTTAGTCCTGATTATTATTTCCCCGGTTGCGGCGTTTTGGTACAACGCGCCATGAAAATGAAGGAAATAGGGGCCCTGGATATCCGCAATCAATGCAGTGGTTTTATTTATGCGTTATCAGTTGCCGACCAGTTTATTAAAACCGGCATGTATAAAAATATTCTTGTTATTGGCAGCGAAAAACATTCCTTTGGCCTCGACTTCACCACCCGTGGCAGGAATATTTCGGTGATATTTGGCGATGGCGCTGGTGCGGTGGTACTTCAACCTGCCGAAAAAGAAGGGCAGGGGATTTTGAGCACACATTTATACAGTGATGGGGAAAGTGCAGAATTGCTGGCAATGTACAATCCGGGTACCCATGCTAACCATTGGGTGAAGGAAAAACTGGCTGATTTTGATGATGCTGAAATTGCCAATATGTTTATGAGCAAATTGATGATTGACAATGCCCAGAATTTTCCTTTTATGGATGGGCCGGCGGTATTCAAAAAGGCGATTGTAAAATTTCCGGAAGTGGTGCAGGAGGCGCTTTCGGTAAATGGCTTGACTACGAAAGAACTGGACATGTTGATACCCCACCAGGCCAATCTTCGCATTAGCCAGTTTGTGCAGCAAAAACTGGGTTTATCGGATCACCAGGTATTTAATAATATCCAAAAATATGGGAATACAACGGCCGCCTCGGTACCCATTGCTTTATACGAAGCCTGGGAGCAGGGTAAAATTAAAGAAGGTAACCTGGTCTGCCTGGCTGCATTTGGTAGTGGCTACACCTGGGGCAGCGCTTTGATCAGGTGGTAAAATAACTGTACCAGCCATTTATTTCAACCTAATGTGGCCGACGTAACTGCGGGAATTCACCATTGGGCTTCTACCATTACCTTTGCGGCAATTAAATCAAATGAGCCGTAGCATTATCTATTTTGTTAATCCCATTTCAGGAACACATGAAAAGGACGTACTGGTAAAAAAAATTGAGGCGGCAACCCGTTTTCAACAAATACCCTTTAAGATTTTACCTACCAATGCAGCGGGCAACTATTACTACCTGAAAGAAAAAATAAGCCGGGAGCAGGTAACTGATATCGTGATTTGCGGTGGCGATGGTACCGTTAACCAGGTAGCTGCCGCCCTGGTAGATGAAGATGTAAATATCGGTATCATCCCCATGGGCTCTGGTAACGGACTTGCCCTTGCCGCCAACATCCCCAACAATATTGATAAGGCGTTGTCGCTTATATTCACCGGAAAGGCCGCTTACATCGACGCATTTTTTATAAACGATCGCTTTAGTTGTATGCTATGCGGACTAGGGTTTGATGCGCAGGTGGCCCATGATTTTGCGCAGCAGAAAAAAAGGGGATTGGCTAGCTATATTAAGCAAACGCTTCGTAATTTTTTAACGGCCACACCCTGGAACTTTGAAATTATTAATAAAGGGAAATCCATTGTAACCCCCGCGTATTTTATCAGTATTGCAAATAGTAACCAGTTTGGTAACCACTTTACTATTGCCCCGCAGGCAAGTTTACGGGACGGCCTGTTGGACATTGTGGTAGTAACAAAAATGAGTAAGTGGAAACTGGTGTGGGCGGTATTGCAACAAGTACGCAAGGGGGTGCCGGCAGAAATAAAAAAGGGAGCGAATAATAACAGCAAGGTACTGTACTTTCAAACCGATCAACTCATTATTCATAATCCTGGTGGGGCACCACTGCATATTGATGGAGACCCTGCTGCTACGGCACCGAAATTTGTAATAGAAGTTATTCCCGCAGCCTTTAAATTGATACAACCCTGCTGACATTTTATGGTAAAAGTGCTTACCTTACAGTAACATTTTATTTACTCATTAAAAGTTTTTTCAGTTATGCGGACGGTTGCCAACATTTTACAGAACAAACCACCGGTGTTTAATTTTATTGATCCTGATGCAAAAGTGATTGAAGCATTGCAATTAATGAATTCTGTTAACCTCAGTTACCTGGTGGTGAAAAAAGATGAGCAGTTTTTCGGCATCATATCCGAACGCGATTATAGCCGGAAAGTAGTATTAAAGGGGTTGCATAGTTCTACCTGCTCGGTAAAAGATGTGATGAACACCTCGCTTCCTATGGTAAATATGCAGGATACCGCCGAAATGTGTATGCAACTGTTTAGTACGCATAAAACCCGTTACCTGCTTGCGTTTGATGAAAACCAGTTTAAAGGGGTGATCACTATCTACGACATACTGCGGGAAGCCATTCAAAGTAAGGAGATGGTATTTGACAAATTGGCCCTGCAGGCATTTACTGATGCACAAGACAAAATTTACTAGTGTAAAATAGAGGAAGGAGTTGTAGGGTATGATCCCGGGGGCTGTTTTTAAATGGCAGATACCGGGGATCGTTCTGAAGAATTTTTATGCGTGGTAGTGAAGGGCAGCAGCAGGCTAACCTCCTAATCCATATCAAAAATTCTGCAGCTTATCTTAGCCCACATTGCAGCTAAATCGGTGGAGAAGCCCTTAAATACTGCATTTCATTTTTTTTGAGTTCCGGTTTGTGTACTACAGATTTTCTTTTTGTGAAAGGTTTAGCTTTTATCAGCAGGATGGACTGAATGTTTTTT
>JBBQOJ010000181.1:0-6101 GCA_038330815.1 Chitinophagales bacterium
CTTAATGATAGGGCAGTTTGTGTTGATGCATTCCACCGTTGGAATATGGTTTACAGCGTATGAGCATGCATCGAATTATAAAAAATGGAAATCCGAAAAGACAATAAAATCCGCAGCTTTAAATACGATTTCTATAGATGAACAGCAGGGCGTTTCGGGGAATAGGCAAAATGAAAGTGATTCCGTTTTTTGGTTTCTTGGTGTAGGTGTGCAGTCAGCTAATAACAGTACGGTAGTAGCGCACCAGGTGTTAAGAGGTGCCTACCTGGAAGGCGAGCACTTTGGTGAGCAACATCCTTATGAAACTGTTTGGACCGCCACTGGTTTTGCTGCGGATACTGTTTTGCTGCAACAGGAAATGCACCAATACTTATGGAGCTTCATTACAGAACATCCGTCTTCCCGTAAAAGCCATTTTTACTATAATACCTGGGGCATGCAGCGGGATAATACCAATACCATTGGGCTAAGAGAGATTTACACTGAACAACGCATACTAACAGAAATAAAGAATGCTGCCGAGCTGAAGGTAGATTTATTTGTGCTGGACGATGGCTGGGAACAAACGATGGGTGATTGGCAGGCCAATACAACAAGATTACCCAATGGATTAAAACCATTGATAGATGAGATGAGAATTCATGGTATCATTCCGGGTATCTGGCTATCGCCCATGGGAATTGATTCTCTTGCAAACCGCTTTCAACAGCACCAGCAATGGGTGATAAAAGAGGACAATGGTAAACCCATTAAAGGCCAGTGGGATTTTCCGGTGTTTGACTTTGTGAGTGATTTTAAAACCTTATTTGTAGCGGATTGTAAAAAGCTGGTTGACCAGGGAATTCGTTTTTTTAAATGGGATGCCATCAACACTTTTAATAGCACATTGATTAATCTTCATCATGGCAATACTTCGCATAGCCCTCGTGAAATTCGTGACAGGTATGCCTACCTGTTGCCGTTTTATGTAACTGCTGCCATGCGGGAATTGCGTGAATATAATCCGGAAGTGGTGGTGGAGATTGACCTTACAGAAAAAGAACGTTGTATGGTAGGGTTAATGCCCTTGCAGGAAGGAAAATTCTTCTGGATGAACAATGGTGCATCAGGCTACAACGATTACAGTACTTACCGCACCAAATCAATGCGTACCGTCATCAATAAATATGCAGGTATTATTCCAACAGAATTATTTACACAGGCTGTTTATCCCCACAACCCCTATCCCTATTTTGCCCAGCGGTATAATGTAAATACCACATTGGTTGGTGGACATGGATTCTGGGGGAACCTGTTACTCATGAACCAGGAACAAAGAATGAGGGCTGGTAAAATGGTGGTAAAGTCAAAGAAAGTATTGACCTTTATTTCACATTTACCCACCGAAGTAAACGGTTTAGTTGGTGCTGGGCCTGAGGTGTACGTACAACTTAACAGAACGGTAGCCGCAGGCCAGGTAATTGCCTTTAGCGGAACAGCCGGTACATTCCCGGTGAAAGTGGCCTTGGCAGGTGATAGCTGTTTGGGGGTGTTGAATCATGCTTACCAGCTTAGCCTTGATTCGCTGTTACTTCCATTCCAGTTCAACCGCCCGGAAGACAGCCGGGAGGCATTTGTATTGCCAAACAGTGGCTGCGGAATAAGTATCGAATCCTCCACCGGCTGGTTGGATGATATCATTCTATTAAGAGAAAAGCAACAGCTAAGGATCACACCTGGCAACACTGGCACCATCACCATACGTGTACCGTCCTATTTGTCCATTCAACCAAATCAAATAATTCAACCGATAAAGCAGGCGGCTGAAAATAAGCGCTTTCAATACTACACCGTTCACCTGGTTGATCAGCAACCGGTAACTATTTACTGGCATAAAAATGTAACGCAATGAGCCAAAAGATGCTTTACCTATTAAATGTTGTCCTGCTGGTAAATGGAATGATGGGAGCTAATGTTGGATTGTATGGGCAAAGCACCTACGGTTCAGCCAATTGCACTGTTGATGCCGCATTGCTGGATGAAAATTATCCGGTCATGATTGAATGGGCAAAGGCTGGCGTGGAAGGGGGGATTCCGTTAACCAGAAAAAAATCTATAATAAATAGAGTAAAACCGGGTGATGATATTCAGTTGGCTATTGAGCAGGTAGCAAAGCAAGGGGGAGGCATAGTACTGCTGCACAATGGGATTTACCCCGTTTATCAAACGATTCACCTGAGAAGCAATGTGACGTTGCGTGGTGAAGGTAAAGTGGATGTAAAACTGCAGGTATTTATTCATGGTACATTTCGGCGGTATGGAGGAAGTCGTTCAGCGGCATTGCAAATAAGCAATCAAACAAACGTGGGTATCGAAAATATAACCATTGAATATAAAGGGGCGTCTTTTGAACCACTTGATAAAGATTCCATGAATGCCGATTGGGAGGCAGCCGTTTATCACCGGCCCGAAAGAAGAGATACCAGTTTATTTACAGATCATATCTGGATAGACAGTTCGGAGAATTGCTGGGTACAGAACTGTAACCTGCTACAGGCCGGGTGCGATCCAATACACATCTCCCGTTCTGCCCATATTACTTGCCGGGGTAATAACGTGGACCGCAGTTATAACAAAAATGACGGCGGCATGGGGTATTATAACATCATTGATTCAAAATACATTCTTATTACGGATGAACACATTCGTCGAATCCGGCATTTTGCTATTCATAAGGGCAGCAGCTATGTGGTAGTCATCAACAATTACCTGGAAGTAGATATTAATTTTCATGATGGTGACAAAGGCAATTGCCTGGTACAGGGCAACACCATCCGGATTCCAAAATGGCATAGCTGGAGTGCTATCCAGCGGGGCGATCCAAAACAGCATCTTCCTCCCGGCCCGGGTAATTATTTATATGATAATGATGCGCTAAACAAAGATGGCAAAGCAACCGCTTCTGGTAAGGGGATGGTGTATCAAATAAACATGAATTGGAAAGAAAAAAATACCATGGTGGTGGATAGGCCGATGCCAACAAGAAACACATTGTATCCAATGGTTTGCAAATAAGAGCAAGCAATAAATAAAAGCAGCTAACCGATTACGAAAAGCGCTTTAAAACAGTAGGGTCAAACTCCCCTCTCTTTCGGTGAGCGCCTATCCCGAACTTTCGTATTGGCGTCAAGTTAATAAAGCCTCGTAGAGGCGATATTTTGGTAGTAATAAAAAATGTTAACAAATGATAAGCCCCATCGGTACGGCATTTTGTGAGATGAGTCTGTAAGCGATAAAAAAATGTCGCCCCGATGGGGCTATATAAAATTGGTAAAAAAAAATTTACCAAAATTACGCCCCGATGGGGGGGTGGGTAAAGGCTTGAAGAGGAATTGTAGTTGCTTTACTTGACGCCAATGCGAACTTTCGGGAGGTTGGGGGTGAGGCAATACAAGGCAACGGGATTCCAGCTATCTTGTTGAGATACTGTTCCCATCTTTTATCGGAAGATGGGCGATGAGGTACTGACGAGAAAAAGGCGAACAGAATAAAAGTAAAAAAAACTTACCCTAAACAAAAAAAATTAATGGTCAGGATAAATATTTAATGATGATAAAATATTCAAGCATACTTTTTTGCCTGTATAGTTTTTTGGGTGCTATTAATTTCACCATAGCACAACCATTGGAATTTGATTGGAGTACAGCTAAAGGCAAGGAAAGCTTTTTTAGAGTGGCAAAAACCAACAAGGGGCAATGGTGGTTTGTTACGCCAACCAATCAGCCATTTTATTACAAAGGCGTTTGTGCTGTAAACCGGGCCGGTACCGCAGGTGGCAGAAGAGCCATGCCGGGGAAGTATGCCGCTACCATCGATCAAAAATATAACTACCAGCAAAGTCCGGATGATTTTGTAAATGCCTCCCTCAATACGGTTCGTTCGGTGGGTTTTAATGCACTAGGCGCATGGAGTACCGAAGAGTTTTTTAACAAGGGTATGCCTTTTACAGAGGTCATTGAGTTTTTTAAAGTACCGCCCTTTTTGCCCTCCGTAACAAAACGGGAAGGGTTACCCGATATTTTTGATTCGGCCTGGATGGTTGCTGCAGATACAAAAGCCAGGGCACTGTGTACACCCTTGCGATATTCAAAAGACCTGGTGGGGTATTTTACAGATAACGAGATTGGATTTGGCAAAACGGATGACGCTGGTTTTGACCTTGGGTTTGAAGCCGGGCAGTTTGATTTTTCTTTGTTGCGTACGGTGCTGGGAATGGATTCCTCAAAGGCTGTTTTTAAATCGGCCTGGTCGTTTTTGTTAAACAGGCACCTACACTCATTGAAGCAACTTTCCACCGCCTGGGGTGTACCAGTTAAAACAATACTGGATATTAAAAAAATGAATGCAGGTAAAGTAGTGATCAACAGTAAAAGGTATGATGCAGATGCAGCAGCTTTTTCCAAATGGTATGCCACGCATTATTTTGAAATTGCTCACCAACTCATTAAAAGATACGATCCCAACCATTTGATATTGGGCTGCAGGTTTGGAGCACCGCCGCCATTTTATGTACTGGATGCGATCAAACCATTTACAGATGTAATTTCTGTAAACAACTACCGGCCCACTTTATACGAACGCTACGATACCTTGTACCAATACACCCAGCTTCCGCTACTGATTGGCGAAATTAGCTGGAACACCGACTTGTTTAAACTCATTCCTTTTGCCAGTGAAACCACGCAGCCATTATCAGTAAAAGAAAGAATGTTCAGGGCCGGTAGCAACACTTTGCAGCATGCGGCTTTGCATGATGGTATAGTAGGATTTACCTGGTATCGATGGGTGCAGGGTGTATCAACCGATGATCGGTTTTATGATGGTGTGGTAAATTATAACGATGAGCTGGATGTGCATAAGGAAGCACATGAAAAGTTACTACCAACACTGGATAGTTTGCGACTGCATGCCAATGGCGGGGAATGGAAAAAGGCTGGCATTAACAATGGCGAAATGATGTTGTTTTTCGACTCTTTACGATCGGGCTGGAATCAGCCGCTGCGGCTTGAGATTGCATCAGCCAAAGCTTTGTCACCTGTATTTGGCTGGAAGATGAAAGGCAATGTTACAAAGTACGCTTTAAAAGGCCGGCAACTGGATTTACAAATCAACGTTGATTTTGAAGCGATCCCAAATCGTGATGAAGTAACACCTGCAGGAAAAGGTAGGTACACGATTCGTTTAATAAGAAACGGTGAAAAATGGACCGGAACTTTTAGCGGGCTGTACAACGGCGCAATATTATCTGGTAACGTCAATGCATTTTATTTTCCCAATTTCAAATAGTATCGTACATGAATAATCGAAGGCAATTTTTAGGGCATACCTCTACGGGCTTGGCAATGACTTTGTTACCCAAATGGTTATTGGCAAACAGCCGGGCGATTTCGCCGAAAAAAAGGGATTGGTTAAAAGAACAAAGCCGCAATAATGAAGAGGTACTTGCCAAAGCAAAGGCAGATATTAAAATCATCCGCATGTCGGATGCAGAAATTCAATTATTAAATGCCCAGGGAAAACCATTGGCCCATACACCCGTGGAAGTGGTGCAGCAAAAACACCATTTTAACTTTGGTGATTGCAATCCGGATATGGATAAATTATTTCGCCAGGAAGGTGCCGCCAGCGAAAAATTAAAGCATTACCGGCGTTTGTTTGCAGGCGTTTTGAATACGGTAAATGCCACTTGTTACTGGACGGAAAGACCCCGTAACAATATGGCAAAAACAGAGGAGTACCTGGGCGAAACGTATTATGATGGTTTTGCAGATACAGTGAATTGGGGAAATGCCAATGGGCTTACCGTAAAGGGACATCCCTTGTTTTGGCCGGTCGATAAAGCCATCCCGGATTGGTTAAAGCTATATGATTATCCAACCCAGTTGAAGTTTTTGGAAGTGCGGTTGCGGCAATTAACCGGACGGTTTAAAGGCAGGGTAAAAGTGTGGGATGCGGTAAATGAAATGTTGTGGGAACCGGCGCTTAAAAATTTATCCAAACGCCAATGGCCCCATTTTGAAAGCGTGGAAAATATGGCGGAATATATTTCTTTTGTGATGCAA
>JBBQOJ010000182.1:0-6100 GCA_038330815.1 Chitinophagales bacterium
CATGTGCATCGGCGGCGTTTATGGCGGCAGGGAAAGCGGCGTAACAGTCTCCACCACCGATATTTTCCTGGAAAGTGCCTGGTTTGATCCCCTTACCATCCGTAAAACCTCTCTCCGGCATGGCCTGCGAACGGATGCTGCTACCAGGTTTGAAAAAGGGGTGGACATCAGCAATACGGTGAATGTATTGAAAAGGGCAGCTACCATGATACAGGAAATAGCCGGCGGCCATATTGCCTCCCATATTATCGATATTTATCCAACACCAAAAACAAAAACGGAAGTAACGTTAAAATACCACTACCTGAAAAAGCTGAGTGGAAAAAATTATCATGGCGATACCATTAAAAATATCTTAACCGGGCTGGGATTCGAAATCATCAAGGAGGGAATGGATGATTTGCGTGTGGCCGTGCCCTTTAGCAAGCCGGATATTGCCATACCCGCCGATATTGTGGAAGAGATTATGCGGATTGATGGCTTGGATAACGTTGATATTCCCCCGGTGATAAGTATTGCCCCTGCTGTAGAAACATTGGCAAAAGCTGCCGCCTACCGGGAAAAAATTGCCGCCTGTCTTGCGGGAATGGGCTTCAACGAAATTTTTACCAATAGCATTACCAATGCCGCTTATTATAGTGAGAGCGTATTGCAAACAACCGTAAAAATGATCAATAGCCTGAGTGCAGCACTTAACGTAATGCGCCCGGCCATGATGGAAACCGGGTTAGAAACGGTGGCCTACAATTGCAATCGCAAAAACAACGACCTTCAATTGTTTGAATTTGGGAACACCTATCAAACAACTGGTGTTGGAGCGTACCAGGAACAGCAACACCTGAGTATTTACATAACCGGCAATAAAAACGCGGCTGGCTGGAAAGTAAAAGCTGAAAAAGCAGGCTTTTATTACGCCAAGGCTATTTTTGAAAAAATCGGTGCCCTTGTAGGGGTTACTATCACTGGTTATCGCCAGGAAGCAGGCAACAATATCGAAGAAGGTGTTATTGCGTTGGTAAATAAAGAACAGGTAGCATCAATCGGTTATATTAGTAAGACCACGCTTGAACGTTTTGATATTAAACAACCCGTACTGTACATCGACATCTTATGGGATAAATTACTTACCCTTAACGACACCACGGGTATACAATTTAAAGGTATCCCTAAATTTCCTGCTGCCACCCGCGATCTCTCACTGGTAGTGGATAAAAATTTACGGTACGAAGCCATTGAAAAAGCCACCCTACAGGCCGGGGTGAACAAACTACAGTCGATCAATTTATTTGATGTGTTTGAAAGCGAAAAACTGGGTGCTGATAAAAAGGCGATGGCGGTAAGCTTTACTTTCCTGGATGAAGAAAAAACAATGACCGACCAGGAAATTGATACCATGATGGCAGGTATTATTACTTCTTTTGAAAAAGAACTGGGTGCTGAAATCAGGAAATAATCTCCCTGGCCGCCCCTATCTTGGGCGGCCAGGAAAATCAGGTACAAAATTTTGAACCTTTCAGAAAATATTAAGCGGATCAATCAAAAACTTCAGCAATTGCTGAAGCAGTACCAGCATTTGCAAAAGCTAAATGAAGATTTGACATTAGGCCTGCAACGGGCCAAATTACAGGAGAAGCAACAGCAGCAGCACCTATTACAACTGGAGCAACAGGTGGGCATACTTCAGTCTGCAGCCGGAAAAATGAATGACGAGGATAAAAAAGCTTTTGAAAAACACCTTAACCAATATATTAAGGAAATTGATAAATGCATTGGCTTGTTAAGCGAATAAAATTATGTCAGAACTCATTCCCATTAACATTTTAATCGGCGACCGTACTTACCGGATTAAAACACTTGCAAAAGATGAAGAGGTAATCCGTGGTACCTTAAAGCTCATCAATGAAAAAATAATTGAGTTTAAAACGCAGTTTGCCGGTAAGGATATGCAGGACTATATTGCCATGGTAATGATTTGGTATGCCACCCAGTCAACAGGTACAGCCGGCCCAGTTTTAGAAAATGAATTAATGGACGCCCTTCTCAAAATGGAGGAGCAGATAGATAAAGCATTGTAAATTACCTACATATCCCATCAAATCGGGCGATTACTCTCCAAAAAATCATTTACCTTCGTCCATTAACCATCTTGCTCAATTATATACGGGCAGGGAGAAGCTATATAAGATTGTGAACCATTTAAAAAACAACAAAACTCAATGGAAATAAACATAATTCCCATCATTATTGCAGCGCTGGTGGCCCTGATCATCGGCATTTTACTCGGCAAATTAATTTTTGCCAAAAACACAAAAAAACAACTGGAAGATGCCGAGTTACAGGCACAAAAAATTATTGTTGACGGCCAGTTACAAGCCGAAAATCTTAAGAAGGAAAAACTGCTGGAAGCCAAGGAAAAGTTTGTTCAGTTAAAATCGGAGCACGACCGCGATGTGTTGCAAAGGACACAAAAAACAAATGAAATTGAAAACCGCATCAAACAAAAAGAGCAGTCGATCAATCAGAAAGAGCAAAACCTCGACAAGCAGGTAAAAGACAACGAAGCCATTAAAGACACCCTCAACCGCCAGATTGAAGTAGTAAACATAAAACGCACTGAGCTGGAAAAACACCAGGAAGAACATATCCGCCGGCTGGAAAAGGTAGCGGGTCTCTCTGCCGAAGATGCTAAAACGCAGTTGATTGAGGGATTGAAACAGGAAGCTCAAACCAAGGCCCTGGTGCTACAACAGGAAATTATAGAAGAAGCCAAATTAAAAGCCAATAAAGAAGCAAGGAAAATTGTCATTCAAACCATCCAACGCACCGCTGCGGAACAGGCCATTGAAAATTCCATTACCGTTTTCAACCTGGAAAGTGACGAAATTAAAGGGTCTATCATCGGCAGGGAAGGTAGAAATATCAGGGCCATTGAAGCTGCAACTGGTGTTGACCTGATTGTAGATGATACCCCGGAAGCCATCGTGTTATCATCTTTTGACCCTTTACGCAGGGAAATCGCCCGTTTGTCATTACAGCGCCTGGTGGCTGATGGTCGTATTCACCCGGCCCGCATTGAGGAAGTGGTAGAAAAAACAAAACGCCAACTGGATGACCAGGTGATGGAAATCGGTGAACGCACGGCTATGGAACTGGGCGTACATGGCTTACACAAAGAACTAATCCGCATGGTGGGCCGTATGCGTTTTCGGTCGTCCTATGGTCAAAACCTGTTAATGCATAGCCGCGAGACAGCGAACCTTTGTTCCATTATGGCGGCAGAATTGGGCATGAATCCAAAATTGGCCAAGCGCGCTGGTTTATTACATGATATCGGGAAAGTACCCGATGAGGAAACAGAATTAAGCCATGCCTTACTTGGCGCCAAACTAGCGGAAAAATATGGTGAAAACCCGGCAGTAGTCAATGCCATCGGTGCACATCATGATGAAATGGAAATGGGTTACGTTATTTCCCCGATTATCCAGGCCTGTGATGCCATCAGTGGTGCCCGGCCCGGTGCAAGGCGCGAAATAATGCAGCAATATATTCAGCGTATCAAAGACCTTGAGAACCTGGCACAAGCTTACCAGGGAGTTGAAAAAGCCTATGCCATCCAGGCTGGGCGCGAATTGAGGGTTATTGTTGAAGCAGATAAGGTAAGCGATTCGGACAGCGACCGCCTAAGCTTTGAAATTGCACAAAAAATCCAAACAGAAATGACCTTTCCAGGCCAGATTAAAGTGACCGTTATCAGGGAAAAGAGAGCAGTTAATATTGCCCGTTAAAATAATACCTACATAAAAAAGAGTCGCCTTAAAAAAGGGCGGCTCTTTTTTGTCAATCATCGCCCCGGAGAATACCATATAATACTACCAGCTAGTTCGTTATTTATTTTTCACCCGATATTGGTGGAAATTTTATTGGTTCCACATGGCTAAAAATTTATTGCCCGTACATTTTTAAATTATCAATTAAACCCTTACCTTCGCAGTCCGAAAAAATAAAGATTATGAACGCAATCGATTTTGTACACGAGCAGTTAACGTCAAAGCCAACATTGCCCAAGTTTAAGGCCGGTGATAACATCACTGTAAACTATAAAATTGTAGAAGGAAGTAAAGAGCGTATCCAGAGCTTTAAGGGCGATGTGATCAAACGCCAGGGCACTGGTGCCACCGCTACTTTTACCGTACGTAAAATGAGTGATGGTGTGGGTGTTGAGCGGTTGTTCCCGTTTTATTCTCCTAATATTGATAGCATCGTATTAAACAAGGTTGGTAAGGTACGCCGTGCCAAGTTGTTTTACCTGCGCGAAAGAAGTGGTAAAAGAGCCCGTATCCAGGAAAAAAGGATGGCTGTGGCACTTAAAAAATAATTGCTTTTTTGATAAATATATTAGCGAAATCCGGTGGGTTTCGCTTTTTCTATGCCCCTATCGTATCAATTCTACACCAGCAGCAATAAAAAATTACCGCCCTGGAGCTGCTGCTTGGCCGAACTGCCTTCTTTTTATTTCATCAACATCCAACACTCCTCCTGCGGGTTGGAATGATTATTGTTAATTATTAGCGAAACCATTTTATATCCCTGTTAAACCACTATCCGATGAAAAAATCATTATCAGCAGTTTGTATGATTGCCTTTACCTGTATGTTATTTTCCTGCTCCAGGAGCATTACCACCAGTGAAGCTGCCAATGGCAAGGCAAAATGCGGTCGTACCATCAGGTAACCCTACCTTTTTTCCTTCCAACGTCTTAACAACGATACAACATAGTTTTTGGTCAAAAGGAATTAACTAGTCAATAATTAATTTATCTTTGGTTTTCAAATTTATATTTATGATAGTTTCAAATGTGATTGCTGCAATTTTTTTATTTGGAATGCCAGGAGGTTCTGAGTGGATATTTATAATCCTTGCTATCGTACTACTTTTTGGTGGTAAAAAAATTCCTGAATTGATGAAAGGCATTGGTAAAGGAATGCGTGAATTTAAGGATGCCAAAGAAAATGTGAAAAGTGAAATTGAAGAAGGTATGAAGGAAAAAGACAAAGACCAGGAATTAAGAGATTTAAAACAACAATTACAACAGGCAAAACAGGCTCAGGAATTACCCAAATAATTTTTTGACAATGAATGTACTTCGGCTGGGGCAGATGATCAATTACAGGTCATTCGCTTCAGCCGGTTTTTTAAATACCATCTAACCTATTTTGAAATCATTGCATACTATTGACAACTTTCACCGCCGGTTATTTGCAGGAGAAACCACCTGTGTAGCTACTGTTACCCAGTACCTTGATCAAGTAACCCGCCAGCAACATCTAAATGCTTTTACAGAGGTATTTGCCAAAGAAGCATTAGAAAAGGCTACTGAACTCGATACCAGGCTAAAAACAGGGGGCACCACCGGTAAATTATTTGGAGTAATAGTAGGAATTAAAGATGTACTCTGTTACCGCAATCATAAAGTAACTGCTGCGTCGAAAATACTGGATGGTTTTGTGGCCATTTACAATGCCACCTGTGTACAACGTTTGCTGGAGGAGGACGCCATCATTATTGGCGCCTGCAACTGCGATGAGTTTGCAATGGGTAGCACCAACGAAAATTCGGTGTATGGTAATGTTCTGAATGCCATAGATGAAACAAGAGTGCCCGGCGGATCGTCGGGTGGCAGTGCGGTGGCAGTACAGGCCGGTATGTGCATGGTAAGTCTGGGTAGCGATACCGGCGGATCAGTAAGGCAGCCAGCAGATTTTTGTGGTATCATCGGGCTTAAACCTACTTATGGGCGAATATCCCGCTACGGATTGATTGCGTATGCTTCTTCTTTTGACCAGGTGGGGATTTTTGGCAATACCATCGAAGATGTTGCCCTTATCCTTGAGGTAATTGCAGGAAGTGATGAATACGACAGTACGGCGATGCAATCTCCAGTGGTAAAATGGCACGCGGCACTGACAGAAAACCCGCTTGCGACACCATCCCCCAAAAAATACAGGATCGCTTATTTTGAAGAAGCATTGCATCACCCTTCGCTCGACCCTGAAATTTCCGGTGCCATTAAAGGTTTCATAGGCCGGCTGGTGGAAGATGG
>JBBQOJ010000183.1:0-6099 GCA_038330815.1 Chitinophagales bacterium
TACAGGAGCCTATCACCAACATCACCGATAAGGCGACTACCCAGGATTTACTTTTCATCATCATACCTTCTTTAGTTAACCATTTGCGTTTATCCCTTGCTGTTAATTTCTCCACTTGCCTTACATCAATAAGGTAAATAAGGGGATAGCCTTACCACTGTGGGTTTTGCACCAGGTTAGGATTAATGTCTATTTCACTTTGCGGAATGGGCATGTACTTGTTTCTGCCGATAATAAAATTATTAAATTCCGGGTCGCGGGCTTTGAGAACGGACAGTTTAGTGGCGTCGTCAAAATAACCCCACCTGGCAAGGTCGTTCCAACGAAGGCTTTCACCCGTTAGTTCGGTAATTCTTTCATGCTCCAGTTGTTGTTGAAATTGAGCCTGGTTTAATCCCGGGCGGGCCACCGTTAAACTTCTCAGTCCGGCCCTCAGCCGTACCCTGTTTACCGGCGCATACGCATCTGCAGTACGGCCAATGGCATTTAAGGCTTCTGCATACATCAGCAATACATCTGCCAGCCTGATCACCCTGAAATTTATCGGGCTGTTAAATATCTCGAATTCATTGATACGGAAATAATCATCTAAGTATTTACGGTACCACACGCGGTTACGGGTATTGTTATCATAATTTTTGGAAGTAAAACTGCTACCATACACGGGTGAAAAATTTGGGCCGCGTTCGTCGGTGGAATCGTACAAGGCAGTAAAGGTAAGGCGCGGATCCCTGCCACCGGTGGCAGTTGTTTCTTTCAGGAATTCATGCACCACCCAACGGTTCATATTGGCATCATTGAAGCCGTGGCCGGGAGGGCCAAAGAAAGGGGCACGACTGGTGCCAACATTAGATGTGGGCCCATCTTCGCCGCTGTTTTCCGGGCGCATTTTAAACTGTACCTCGAAAACGGATTCGCTGTTATTTTCGGTGGTATGCCTGAAATTATCCTGGTAGTTGGGCACCAGTGAATACACCGCCTGGCCCGGGCCAGACACCAGCCATTGCAAGGCGTTTGCTGCCTGCTGGTATTCCCGTTGCTGCAGGTGCGCCCTACCCAGTAATGCGTAGGCTGCTCCTTTGGTGGCCCTGCCCAGGTTGTCGCCGGTATAGCTTACCGGGAGCGCCGCGGCAGCTTCCGTAAGGTCTTTTTCTATAAGGGCCCACACCTGTTCAGGCGCTACCTGTGCCGGTTTATCATCGGGTTTTGAGGGATCGGTAATCAATGGAATATTGCCCCAGATGCTCACCAGGCTATAATAATACAGCGCCCGTAAAAATTTAGCCTCCCCCAGGTAGCGGTCTTTCAGCGCCGCATCCATTGCAATGCCAGGCACCCGCGCAATCACCTGGTTGGCACGGTACACCCCCCGCCAGTGGTGGCCCCAGGTGTCGTAATTTACTTCAAAACTATACTGCGTAATGTTGAGTGCCCCAATGCTGCGCAACTCGTTCCATGGACTGGTAGAATAGCCATCATCAGACCGAATGTCCATATAAAAAGGCAGCCAGCGTGAATAGGGGGCACCGTTACGATAAAAATTACCGTACACTGCATTCACGCCCAGTAGCGCGTCGTTGGAAGTTTGCCAGAAATTAGACTCATCCGGAACGTTGGGATTGGGAATATCCAGTTCCATCGACTTTTTACAGGAGGAGCCGGTTGCCAACACCAGGCCGGTAAAAAGGTATAACATGTATTTTTTCATTGTAATCGAATTGAATGGTTAACAATTAAAACCCGAAGTTTACACCGGCAGAGAAAATCCGGAGCGCCGGGTACTGCCCATTGTCCAGGCCGCGCTCAAAAATATTCACCCCGGTAATGTCGGGGTCAAGGCCTGAATAACCTGTGAAGGTTAGCAGGTTTTGTCCGCTCACAAATACCCTTGCAGAAGTGAACCCTGCCCGGCTAAGGGTTGGTACCGGTAACGTGTACCCGATTTCGATATTTCGCAACCGCAGGTAGGATCCATCCTCCAGCCAGCGATCGGTTTGCGGCAACACGTTGAATTGTATTCCCTGGTCGGGTGAGCCGATGGCAGCCCGTGGCATATCCGTATTGGTGTTTTGGGCTGTCCACGGACTGGCACCCTTTCTAAAGTTGGTGTTCTGGTCCATCCTGTCTACCTGGTACCTGGGCCGGTTGTACACCTGGTTGCCCACCACCCCGTACCATTGCATGTTAAAGGTGAAATTTTTCCAGGCGCCATTAAACACAAGGCCCGCTTCAAAGTCGGCCCATGGGCTGCCCACATATACCCTGTCTTTATCTGTATTCAACACGCCGTCGCCATCGCTGTCGATATAACGAACGTCGCCGGGTTTCGACCATGGCTGTATGCGGTGGTCATCAATCTCTTTTTGGTTTTGAAAAATACCATCCGATTTCAATACAAACCATTCCCCGATAGACCTGTCCAACTGCGTGCGGGCATCACCCAGTTGGGTAAACTTGGTGGTGGTATCCCCAAAGCTGGTCACCTTGTTGCGGATAGTGGTAAAATTGAGCGTTACATCCCATTTAAAAGCGCGGTTAGGTGCGCCCCTATACGTTGCCGATAGTTCGAAGCCCTTGTTCTGAAGAGAGGCCGCATTTACGGGTGGGCTTCCACCTGCATTACCAGTAGTAAGACTGATGGGAAGGTCAACCAATACATCATTTGTTTTAGCAATAAAATATTCTGCTGTAAACAACAGCCTGTTATCCAACATCGCTGCATCTATTCCGAAGTTGGTGGTTTTTTTGGTTTCCCACCGAAGGTTGCCATTGGCCAGCTGGGTATTGATGGCTGCTAACTGTTCGATTTCGTTGGGACCAAACACCGCCCTGGGAAAGGGATTGATGGAGCCATAGTACTGCCAGGGCCGTAAAAATTCACTATTGCCAAGGGAACCATAGGAGGCCCTGATTTTGAGGTCGTTTATCCAGGACACATTAAAAAAAGATTCTTTGCTTACCCGCCAGGCAACGGAAGCGGAGGGGAAATTACCCCAGCGATATCCCGGCCCAAACAAAGAGCTCCCGTCCCTGCGGAAAGTAACACTTGTTAGGTAGCGGTCATCGAAGCTGTAATTCAACCTACCCAGGTAGCCAACAATATTCCATTGATCAGTGCGGCTGGTGGTTTGCGGATCCTGCCCCTGTAGCAGGTTGGTTAAATTATAATTGCCATTGGCATCCGGAAGAAAACCGGATTTTTGCCCGGTAAGAATTTCATTGGCAAAGGTTTGATTACTTAAACCGGCTACTGCACTCAGGCGATGTCTGCCAAAAGCACGCTCGAAGTTAACGGTATGCTCATACAGGAAGGAGCGGAAATTAGAGCGGTTTTCATCCGCTGTAGCAATGGGAGACGGGGTGCCCTGCCTTATGGTACCGGGACGGCGAAAGGCTTTAAACCGATCGAAACTGGTTTCGGCTCCCACATTAAATTTATAGTTGAGGCCATTCATAATCTTGAAATCAACAAACACATTGCCCCTGATTTTAAAATTATACTGGTTGCTTTGCTGCAGGCTTTGTAACGCAGGCACATTGGCTGCCAGCGTATTTACGTAGGCGTTGTTCAGTCCTATGCCCCACCCTTCGGGATTGGTAGCGGAACCATACCGTTGTAAATCCTTCAATGGCACCACCGGCAACATGGTTATCATATCCACAAAAGGATTTGTAAAAATGTCGGCCGCTATGGGATCATTTTGGGTATAGGATATCAGCATATTTTCACCAAAACTAAACCTTCCCCTTTTGCCGCTGGTGTTAACACGAAACCCAGCGCGTTCAAACTCATTCCCAATTACCGGTCCTTTATTTTTAAAATAATTACCCGAAATATAATAGTTGGCTGTTTTGCTACCCGCGGAAAGTGCCATATTATAATCCTGGATATTACCTGACCGCATAAATTCCTCCTGCCAGTCGGTATTGATGGCGGGATTGAAATCGCTGGTTAATATGGTAGGTACCGGCACATTGCCATTGGCAAATAATTGCTGGGCCAGGGCACGGTATTCATTGTTATCCATCATCTCCCAGCGACGATGAAATTGCTGCACACCGGTTTTTATTCCACCCGTAACAAGCATCGGTCCCTCTTTCCCTTTTTTTGTGGTGATGATGATAACGCCATTGGCGGCGCGGCTTCCATAAATGGCGGCGGCCGAGGCATCTTTTAATATCTGGATCGACTCGATATCATTGGGGTTGAAATCGGGCGTAGCATCACTGTACATTCCATCAATGATGTACAGCGGGTTATTGTTGGCAAAAGTACCCGCCCCGCGAATATCAATTTTAGCGCCGGCACCCGGGCTGCCACTGTTACGCACGGTTACCCCGGAAGCAAGGCCCTGGATTGACTCCGCCACTGAAGACGCCACATTGCGGTTGGCCTGCGCCGGGTTGATAATGCCCACTGCCCCGGTAAGGTCTTTACGGCGAACTGACTGGTAGCCGATTACTACCACATCGGTAAGCGCGCCATCGGCCAGTTCTAAAATGGCATTGATGGGTTCACCACTTACGGTGATCTCCTGGTTTCGATAGCCCACCGAACTGATTAAAAGGGTAGCGCCTGCCGGGGCATTGATAGTAAAGGCGCCATTGGCATCAGCCATCGCCATAATGTTGGTGCCCTTAATCGTTATGGTGGCGCCGTTTAATGGCTCCCCGGCACTGGATTTGAGTGTACCCCTGGTTGCCTGCTGTGCCTGTAGCCCAAGGCAGAGTAACAGGGATAGCATCAACGGGATGATTCGCTTATACAATCGTAATTGCTGTTTCATTGTATGCAGTTTTTAGTTTTGAATGGTGAGTTAATATGATGAACGATATATGGGTAATGGGCCAAGGCTATGCACTACAACTGTAAACAACAGGTAAGCACGAATGACCAATTGGCTACCGCATTGCGTAATTAACCAGCCGCACCGGGATAACCAGGTACATTGCTAATTGACAGGTGTGTATGTTTTTTATTACGGGAAAAAAGGACGCATGCAGTCATATAGCCGTTATTTAAAATAGCGTGAACAATACAATCGTAGGCTGTTTCATGGACGGGACCGGAAAGCCCTCAACCAGTATGTAAATTAAATTCATATTTTTGGACTAGTCGATTCAACACGTATCATAAGTTTTTCCGAATGTTTCATTTTTTATTTAACAGATTGGTTTACGCTACATTAGTGTGCCGGTAACAACCTTTTTCACTTAACTACCCGAATTTTCCTGACTTGAATGGCCAACGATTTTGAAAAAAGCCTGCTATATTATTTATTTACAACTGATAATGACCCTCCTGTTGGGCCTTACCTGTGAGGTATCCGGCCAATCGTATTTTTTCAGGCACTACCAGGTTGAACAGGGACTTTCCAATAACACCGTATTTAGCAGTTTACAGGATGAAAAAGGTTTTCTTTGGTTTGGTACCAAGGATGGGCTTAACCGCTTTGATGGCTACCATTTTAAATCCTATAATATTAATGAGCCCAACCGACAGCCGGCACCGGATTTTATCAGTTGTTTACTTTTGGATCAGTCCAACAAGTTGTGGGTGGGTAGCCAAAAAGGATTGTTTACGTTCGACCAGCAACAGGAAAAGCTGGTGCAGTTTCTGGATTCCTTCCCGGAGATTAACAGTATGCAGTTTGATCGTAAGGGCCAGTTATGGTTTTTATCAAGATTTACCACCTGCAGGTACAATTTCACCAACAATACCCTTACCGTTTTTTCTACCCGCGACTATTTTGATGCCACCGCGCTGAGCCTTTCGCCAGGTGGTGATGTGTTTGTATCAACCCTCAATGGCTACCTGCAACGCTTTGATGAAGGCACCGGTACCTTTCAACGGTATGATCTCTTTGCCCATTCGCCACCCGCATCCTCCAACTGGATACAGGAAATGTATCCAGCCGGGCCAGGTGAGCTGTTGGTCGGTACTTCCAACCAGGGGCTTAAATTATTTAATACCGAAACGGGGGACTATAAAGATCTGCTGATTACCAACCCCGATAAAACCACCATCTATGTAAGGGATATCAAAAAATATGCGGCGAATGAATTTTGGATCGCCACGGAATCGGGTATATTTATTTA
>JBBQOJ010000184.1:0-6099 GCA_038330815.1 Chitinophagales bacterium
TTACTCGCAGAGAAAGGCTTTGCCATTACCGCCAGCCAGGCAGCAGATTTTAATTCCTTAAAAAAAGAATTCCTGCAGTTTAATACTGGCGCGATTGCCTTTGTAAAGGAAGCAACCTGGAAAGCCGGCGATACCCTGGTGCAAAAAGACCTGGCCAACACACTTAAACGAATTCGTGGTAAAGGCTGCAAAGGTTTTTATGAAGGCGCTACTGCAAAATTACTTGTGGAAGAAATGCGAAAGGGTAAAGGTATCATCAGCCTGGAGGACCTTAAAAATTATAAAGCAAAAGAAAGAACCGCCCTTACATTCGATTACCATCAATACGAGGTGGTGACCATGCCGCTTCCCAGCAGTGGTGGCATCATCGTGCAGCAGGTACTTGGCATGATTGGCCCCTATGATATCTGCACCAAAAAATTTCAATCGGCAGAAAGTGTACAATTATTAACTGAAGCCGAACGCCGCTCCTTTGCCGACCGTGCCAATTACCTGGGTGATATTGATTTTATAAAAGTGCCCGTAAAAAAATTAGTCAGCAACGACTACTTGCTGGAAAGAATGAAAGATTTCACCCCGGGCAAAGCAGGAAGCAGTGCCAACATTAAGGAAGGGATGATCAACGAAAGTGAAGAAACCACTCACCTGAGTATTATTGATGCTAAAGGAAACGCGGTGGCGGTTACCACCACCCTCAATGGCGGCTACGGCAGCAGGACCGTTGTTGGTGGTGCCGGATTTTTGCTTAACAACGAGATGGATGATTTTAGTGTAAAGCCGGGCGTGCCCAATATGTATGGCGCACTTGGTACAGAGGCCAACGCTATTCAGCCCGGTAAAAGAATGTTAAGCAGTATGACTCCTACCATCGTTTTAAAAAACAATCAGCCCTACCTGGTAGTGGGTACCCCCGGTGGTACCACCATCCCCACAAGTGTTATTCAATCGCTGGTAAATATGATTGATTATAAAATGAGCCCGGAAGATGCAGTGAATAAGCCCAAGTTTCATCACCAATGGCAACCGGATGAAATAATGGTGGAGCGTGATTTTGATGCCGCCACCATTGTACAATTGCAGGCCATGGGCTATAAGGTAAGCAAAAGGGGAAATATTGGCCGTACAGAGTTGATTGAAATACTCCCTCAAAATAAAAAACCAATCACTGCCATTGCAGATAAGCGGGGGGATGATGCTGCCGCCGGTTATTAATGGTGCAAATTTGCCTGCCCGAAAATCAAGGGCATTCCTTCGCGGAAATAGTAACCTGGCAGGAAAAAGGAAAAAGCGGGTTAAATCATACTACCGTTGTTAATGCCATCGGTCAGCGAGCATATGTGGCAGGTGCCGCATTGATGAAGTGAAGCAGGTTTATTGATACCGGTAACCTTTATTTTAATGCCTAATTTTGGCGCTATATTGAAAATATGAAGCCACTCCTCTTACTGCTTGTCCCGCTACTGGTTCAATTACCTGCAATGGCGCAAACAAAATTTGCTGTAAAAGCGGGCGCCAATACCAGTACCGCCCGGGTGTACATTGATGGAGTACAACAGGAAAATGGTTATCAACAAGGCTTTGGCGCAGCGGCTTACTGGAATGTGCCGTTTGACGGGTTACTTCATTTTTCTCCTTCCATCGCTTATAACAGGCGCGGCTATGCGTATACTCCTGCCGGAGGTACCATTGGTAATTATCGCAATAAAGTACATTATCTTGATTTGTTGCCCGCCCTGAGCGTAAATTTTCCTGTAGGAAAAAAAGCCCTGGTGGTGGGTGCCGGGCCCCAGTTTAGTGTGGCACTCGCCGGAACCGAACAGACCACTACCGCGAATATTGCCACCAGCGCCCCCATGAAGTTCAGCAATACCAGCAACTATGGTATTTACGACCTTGGGTTTAACGGAAGCATTGGCTTGCATGGCAGCAGAATGTTGCTGGAAGCAGCCTACCAGTTAGGCGCTGCAAACATTAACAACAATGTAGCAGCAGACAAGCGAAATATTCAGCATCGAATGATTAGTTTACAATTGGGCTATTATTTTAGGTAATAGTCATCTCCTTAAACATTGCTCCATATAAAAACAATACTACACGAACTGAGTGGCTTGTGTGAACAAATAGTATTACCAGTGATATCCGGCAAAGTAAATACCCCGGATAATTGGTATTGAATTTGTCTTAATCCGGCAATACATTAATTTCGCAACAATTGACTATACCCTGCACACCAGCCTGAACATATTAAAATGGTTTTTTATTGCACTGATATTTTGGTTGGTGCTTGCTATCCTGCTCATTTTCATTTTTCCAAATTATACACTTTGGGTGTTTGTTCCAGTTGCTGCAGCCTGGTTGGGCGCCTGGTTGTTTGTATTTAAAAAATGGCGGCGGAAGTTTGCTTTTATTGCCACCCTCCTTGTCATATTGCTTTTTACCTGGAGTGTACTGCAGTTGAGGGTGGTCCAAAATTTTCTCGTAAACCAGGTTACTTCCGTACTATCAGACAAATTAAACGCAAGGGTTAGGGTAAAACATATCAACTATCATTTCTTCGACAAGATGGCGCTACAAGGTTTACTGGTGGAAGACCGGCAGCGCGACACCTTGCTATACGCAGGCAGTGCAAGGGTTAATATTACTGATTGGTTTTTTGTAAAAAACAAAGCCACCCTTAAATATGTCGCACTCGACAATGCCATCGTAAATATGCAGCGTACCGACTCGGTATGGAACTACCAGTTCCTGGTAGATTACTTTGGCGGCACTAAAAGTAATTCCAGGAAAAAAGGTGGTATCGAATTCGACATCAAAATTTTACAATGTACCAATATCAGCTTTAACCAGGTAGACAAATGGGTGGGGAAAAATATGGTGGTGGCAGTTAAAAAACTCGACCTCTATGCTGATGATATCAATTTTGTAAAAAAACAGGTGAATATTAATACCCTTAAAATGGTACACCCGGTTTTTACGCAAGAGGATTACCGTGGACTGCGGCCCGATTCTTTAAACATCAAAAAGCCCAAAAAGAAAAGTATCAGCCCCCAACCTTATCAATGGAACACAGCGGGATGGGTGTTGAAAATAAATGCCCTCCATGTTACCGATGGCATTTTTACCAACGAAGTAGAAACAGAACGGCAGGCGTATGTTGACCAGTTCGACGGGCAACACCTTCGCTTTAGCAACATTACCGGGGTAATGCAACATGTTCGTTTTGAAAAAGACACCCTTACCGCTGAACTGATAATGGGCATGAAGGAAAGAAGTGGTTTTGAGGTAAAGAAATTGCAGGCCGCGTTTAAGTTTACACCCGAGATAATGGCTTTCGACAAACTGGAGCTAATCACCAATAAAAGCAGGCTGGGTAATTATTATGCGATGCGGTATACCAATTTTGGAAAAGACATGAGCAACTTCCTGCACAATGTAAGCCTGGAAGGCAATTTTGTTAACAGCGAATTACATAGCGATGACCTGGCATTTTTTGCCCCTGCCCTGCAATCCTGGAAGCGAATGTTTTTACTCAATGGTAACGTGAAAGGCACCATTGATAATATCAATGCCCGCGATATACTGATTAAAAGCGGGAACTCGTCTGTTGATGGCAGTTTGTCGATGCGGGGATTGCCAAACATCAACAATACCTTTATTGAGTTTAGGGCCAACGACCTGAAGACCACCTACGGGGATCTCGCCAGCATTTTGCCGGCATTAAAAAACATTCAGCAGCCACAGTTAAGCAGGCTGGGCAATATTAACTACAAAGGAAATTTCACTGGTTTTATCAACGACTTTGTTGCCTTTGGCACCATCAACACCCGGCTGGGCGTGGTTACCGGGGATATTAATATGAAACTGCCTTCAGGCAAAGCACCGGTATACCTGGGGAAAATTTCGACAGTGGGCTTTAAAATCGGGGAGTTTTTGGCAAATTCAAATTTAGGGGCCATCACTTTTAATGGCAAGGTGAATGGCAGCGGCTTTTCAGAAAAAGACATCAACGCCAATTTTGATGGCAATATCCGTAGCGTGGATTTTGCCGACTACACCTATCAAAACATCAACATTAAAGGCAATTTTGGCAAACGGATATTTAATGGCCTGGTGATGATCAATGACCCTAACCTGCAACTGGACAGTTTAAGGGGCACCATCAACCTGGATGGTGAGGCACCCGCTTTTGATTTTAAGGCTTCCCTGGAAAAGGCCGACCTCAAAAAATTAAAAATCACCCAGGAAGATTTTGTGTTGAAAGGCCGCTTCAATTTAAATTTTACGGGTAACAATATTGATAACTTTTTGGGGACGGCCCGGATTTTTGACGCCAGTTTACTGCACAACGAAGCCCCCCTTTCCTTTGATTCGCTGGTGGTGCAATCTTCCATAGTGAACGATCAGAAATATTTAACCATTCATACCAATGAACTGGAGGCCGACTTGATGGGCAATTTTAAATTGCTGGAACTACCCGATGCATTTAAAATTTTTCTTAGCCGCTATTATCCTGCCTATATAAAAAAGCCAGCTTATTTTGTAGGCGATCAAAATTTCTCCTTTACCATTAAAACAAAGGAAGCCAATTCGTTTATACAGTTGCTGGATAAGCGATTGGCCGGTTTTGATTACACCACTATTACCGGGAACCTTAATTCGCGGGAAAATGAATTAAATGTAAATGCTGCCATTCCGCAGTTTAGTTATGATGGCAAAGTGTTTAATAACCTGCGACTATCCAGCAGGGGCAACCTCGATTCGTTGAGGGCAAACATTGATATCGATGAAATCAGTATCAACGACAGCCTTCGCCTGCCTGCATCTAACCTGGTATTTACCTCCCACCTGGATACCTCCCATATCAGTATAAAAACCCGGGCCAGCAAAACCTTTGGTGATGCTACCATTAATGCCCGGGTGAAAACATTAACAGATGGTGTGAAAATTCATTTTTTCCCGTCCTCCTTTATTATCAATGATAAAAAGTGGGAACTTGAAAGAGACGGGGAGCTAACACTCAGCCAGTCGGAGATCAGTGCCAATGAAGTAAAATTTATCCAGGGCAATCAACAAATAATTATCTCTACTGAGCCCTCTGAATTATCCAACACGCATGATGTGGTGGTTAAATTAAAAGAAGTGAATATCAACGACTTCGTACCGTTTGTAATCAAAACACCCTCGTTGGAAGGATTGATGACGGGCGATATCCGGGTGTTGGATCCCTTTGGAAAACCTTATATCGAATATAATACCAGGATCAGTGAATTCAGGCTGGATGGAGACTCCATTGGGGTGGTGAATGGCAACGGCACCTATTCCGTAGCCTCCGGCATCGCCAGGTTTAAACTGGATGCCGAAAACCTGCAAAACCGGTTTAGTATTGATGGAAGCTATAATACCATGGATAGTACCGATAACCAGGCGGATATTTCCCTGGTATCGGAACGGCTCAACCTGGGCATTTTAAATAATTACCTCGGCAGTATTTTTAGCGATATCAAGGGAGTTGCCAACACGGCCGACCTTAAAATAAAAGGCAATTCAAAACACCTTGCCCTTACTGGCACCGCCAATATCACCGAGGCTTCGATGATTATCAATTATACCCAATGCAGGTATCGTTTCACCAATGAAACCATCATTTTCAATCCTGATGAAATTGATTTTGGCAGTATTGTGTTGCGCGACACCCTCAATAATGTAGCCACCCTGTCGGGCAAAATGTACCACCGTTTTTTCCAGGAATTTTATTTTGACAATGTAAAATTTGAGTCTGAAAAATTGCTGGTATTAAACACTACCAAGAAAGACAATTCCCAGTTTTACGGCAAAGTGGTTGGCCGTGCGCAAATGATACTTACCGGGCCAGTAGACAATATGACGATGAATATCAGCGGCGAGCCTTCCCGAACGGATACCAGTCATATCTACCTGCTCAGCGGTAGCAGCGTGGAAAGTGGCGTGGTAGACTATATAGACTTTATACAGTTTGGTAGCCAGATGGAGGATGACTACAGGGGAAAACTGGCAAGCAATATATTGGTGAATATGGAACTAACGGCGAACCCTGCCTGCAAAATTGATGTGATACTGGAT
>JBBQOJ010000185.1:0-6099 GCA_038330815.1 Chitinophagales bacterium
TTAATTCGCGGTTGTTGTCTGTTACCCTGTTATAAGGATCCAATTTGTCTGACGCCTCAATACTCAATAATGATTCAAGACTCGCTACCAGGGCAAGGGTAATTGCGGTTATCCAAACATCCATATTGGTGATAAACGACCAGTTGGGGGTAGTAAAAAAAGAGCCAAATTCGCTGATGGAGGAGGCTACCGGTATATCCACCAGGTGCTCCTTACTCAACGCAAAAGCACTGCCATTATCGAAAGCAATCACTACAACAATGCCCATGATTACAACTACCAACGGTGCAGGTATTAATTTAAAAATAGCCGCCTTCTTTACAAGCACTTTTTCCCATAATATTTGTATTACTAAACCGGTTACGCCAATTAGGATGGCTATCGGACTGATGTAATTAACGGCGTATAATATTTCTGAAAAAGTGTTTTTGCTGTCTTTCTGGAAAAATGCCTCATCGCCTGAAAAATCCTTATCGTAGCCAACTATGTGCGGGATCTGCTTTAAAATCAGGATGATACCGATTGCTGCCAGCATCCCTTTTATCACACTGTTGGGCACAAAATCGCCCAGTACGCCTCCCTTTAAAAAACCAAATGCCACCTGGATGATGCCCCCCATTACCACGGCCAGCAAAAAGGCCTCGTAAGCAGGTAGTTTTCCAATGGCGGCGGCAACAATGGCAGTGAGCCCTGCTGCGGGCCCGCTTACACTTAATTGTGATCCGCTGAGGGAACCAATCACGATCCCCCCCACAATACCACCAATTAACCCGGCAAATAAATTCGGCGCATTCGACCCCAGCGCAATACCCAGGCACAACGGTAGCGCAACCAAAAAAACGACAATGGCAGCCGGAATATCTGAGCCGGCGTTTTGAAATATTTTTTTCATGAAAATTAAAAGTTAACTCTTTTAAAGGGTAGATGGACGGATTAAATTTCCAGTTAAATTTTCATCCACAGGCAACAGCAGGTTATTAGTAATCCACACGAATACATTAGCTAAGCGCACCAAATACTACAGTCAATCTGTTTGGGGGAGGGGTATGAATATCTGATACCTGGAAGGCGGGTAACTGTTCTGCTGCATGATAACTGTAAATGCCCGATACCAAAAGAAAATAGTGCATGGCAAGGTCTGTATCCGGCAGGTAATGGTCTTCATCCAACAGCCTGAAACTTTTGGTGGCATTTTTATTAAGGTGTACCAATTCTTCAATGATGATATTGTCCATAAAAAAATAACGAACTGCCTGCTTTACTGGCAGCAGTTGCAATACCATTACCAGTAATAAAAAAACAGTTATGATTTTCCTGAATTTCATCTAGTGAGCATTGGATTATGGTGGTAACCGCAGACGGGTTAAAGTTATTAACTAATTAAGCAGAAAACAATTAAAGTTTAAAGGGTTGTACCCATAGCAAATGGCAACACCGGGAAGCGTTAGCTGAAACAAAACGCTGGTTACGCATCCCTGGTAGCCTATAAAAAAGCCCGGCAGGATTTATAGATTCTTGCCGGGCAGAGGTGGTTAAGTAGTATCGTTTACAAATCAAACTGGTAAACGGCATGAAGGTCATTGGCCCCTTTGCATGTTACCGAAAGGTCTTTGAGTATGCCATCATGGATATCATACACCCATCCATGAACATACAGGGGTTGTTCCCTTTTCCATGCGTTTTGCACAATGGATGTTTTGCCGAGGTCTAACACCTGCTCCATTACATTCACCTCAACAAACCGCCTAGCCCTCAATTGCGGGTCTTCAATGGCATCCAGTTCATCATTGTACATCCTATAAACATCTTTGATATGGCGCAGCCAGTTATCAATAAGTCCAAATTGCTTATTTCCCATAGCAGCCATTACCCCTCCGCAGCCATAATGGCCGCATACGATAATATGTTTTACTTTTAAAACTTCCACGGCGTAAGAGAGTACACTCAACATGCTCATATCGGTGTGCACCACCATATTGGCGATATTCCGGTGAACAAACATCTCACCAGGTTTGGTGCCTGTAATTTCATTGGCAGGTACTCGGCTGTCGCTGCAGCCGATCCATAAATAATCAGGTTGTTGCCCCTGGGCCAAAACAGTAAAAAAATCAGGGTTCAAATCTAATTGTGATGCAACCCAGGCTTTGTTGTTATCCAGTAATTTAAATTGATCCATACTTTTTCTTTAATAATTAATGTGAAGATTGTACGTTAAACGCATTGTCAATTTTATATATCTCTTTGAATCCTGTTATCTGGCAGTTGATATTTTTAAGGGGCGCCTTGATATCCCTGAATTCCTTGATAATTTCCAACACATCATAATCAATGTACTTGGTGTTGGACGCATCAATTACCACGGTGGAGTTTTCAGGAAGGTGTTCCAGGGTTTGCCGGATACTGCCCTTATTTAAAAAAGAAACCTCTTCCGATAAATGCAGTTTGATAATATCCCCTGTGTGGTGCTTGTCTTTATGAAAATAATAGGAATTTTTCAGGTTGCCATGCAGGATAGCGAAAGCAGCAGCTATTAAACCCGCTATTACCCCAATCAACAATCCTTCGCCTTTAACAGCGGGAATAACACCAAACAGGTCGATGGACAATATCACTGCTACAGTAACAAAAAATGGTACATATTGGTATTTACCATTACTTATTACATCTTTGAATACACTCACTTTACACAACTTATAGCCTACCAATAGCAAGATGGCTGCAAGCGATGCAAGCGGGATCTTATTTAACAGGGTAGGGATTAATATTACACTCAATAATAACAGCAGGCCATGAAAAACAGCCGAAAGCTTCGATTTGGCACCCGAATTTATATTGGCACTGCTGCGTACAATTACACTGGTAACCGGCAAACCGCCCACCAGGCCGGCAATGGTATTGCCAATACCTTGTGCAAATAATTCACGATTCGTATTCGTAACATTTCTTTCCGGATCGATATTGTCAATTGCTTCAATACTCAACAATGTTTCCAAAGAAGCGATAATCGCAATCATTATCCCGGTAATAATCACTTTACTATTTAAAAATCCGTTAAAATCAGGTAAGGTGAAAAAGCTTAAAAACTCAGCCGGGTTACTCGCCACTTTAATACTTACCAGGTGATCGGCGCCGATTGCTAAAAAACTGCCACTTGCTTTTAACAACTCGTTTATAAGTACAGACACAATAACGGCCACCAACGCGCCTGGAATAAATTTTGCCCAACGCTTTATAAAGGGCATATCCCATACCAGCATCGTTGCAATGGAAATAAGACAAATCATTAAAACACCAATATTGATATGATGTAGCGGCTGCATTAACACATGCACATCCTCTTCTCCAAAAGGCAGCAGTGCGGAAATATTTCCTGGTTCATTGTGCTCGTAACCGAAAGCATGCGGAAGCTGTTTGGCGATAATCAGTATACCAATACAGGTTAGCAATCCCTTGATTACGCTTGAGGGAAAATAGTTGGCAATACCGCCCAACTTCGCGATGCTCATTAAAATTTGTAATATACCTGCTATCACCACAGCGCATAGAAAGAGCCGGAAATCGCCCAGCGAAGTAATAGCAGCAAGCACCAGTGCTGCAAGGCCGGCAGCCGGTCCGCTAACACTTAGTTTGGAGCCACTCATCAGGCCGATTATTACGCCGCCTATGATGCCTGATATAATTCCACTGAAAAAGGGTGCTCCCGAAGCGAGCGAAATACCCAGGCAAAGTGGCAATGCCACCAAAAAAACTACAATACTTGCGGGAAGATCGTTTTTTAATGTTTTAAAATTCATTGTATTAATTAATTGTTATGCTGTAAATAAAGTTCTTGCGTAAAAAGAGTAAAGAAGTTTTATACCATGATAGCGATCCTATCCTTAGGAAAATGAAAGCTTATACCAAATTTGGGGAATGAATACTGCAGCTTTTAAGATTCTAACAGCATTTCAATTGGTATTCAAGCGATTGACTGACATTGTTTAGTTCAATGACAATCAAAACATTTATTAAAATAGCTGGTTATTTAACTGGTGACCAGCATACGGCACTATTTTCCATCAACATCAACCGACCAGTGAGAGAAAACAATCATAAATTGAACCTGTACTCAACTGGTATACTAAAGCAAATGCCGACATGCGTTTAGTATATTGCCATCAAACAATGGAAAAATTGGGAGGGGGCGTATGTATATCCGCGGCATGGATGGCGGGTAGCATTTCCTGGTAGGGGAAAAGAGTGCTCTCGCTTAATAAATAAAACTGTGGGGTGAAATGGATGGGTTCTGTTAGAAAGTGATTATCCTCGTCCAACACCCGGAAGTTTTTTGTAGCGTTATTATTTGTGTGCGAAATCTCCTCTATAAGTAAATTATCTACAAAAAAATACCGGACCGTATGCTTGATAGGCAATAATTGCAGCTCCAATACAAGCATTAAACAAACGGTCACTAATTTTTTTGATTTCATACCCGCGCAAATATAGGATGTGCAATTAAACATTAACGGGTATGTTAATACTATTAACAATTTTATTACAGGGATAACTATCCAGGTTACTAGTGTTGTAGGTGCCAGCTATATATTTAAACCACCACAGGCACTTATTACCTGTCCGGTTACATAGCTACTCATGTCGCTGGCTAAAAACAAGGCAACATTGGCAATATCATCGGTGGTGCCAAACCGGCCCAGGGGGATACCTGCCATGTATTTTTTTGCCGCATCGCCATCCTTAAGATAACCCGTCAAGTCTGTTTCTACGAATCCGGGTGCGATGGCATTACAGCGAATGTTACGACTGCCTAGTTCCTTGGCAATACTTTTGGTGAAGCCAATAACCCCGGCTTTACTGGCTGCGTAACTGCTCTGTCCGGCATTACCCATTTCGCCAATTACGCTGCTCATATTAATAATACTACCTTTTTTTGCTTTCATCATTGGCCTTATCACCTGCCTGGTCATGTTAAAAACGCTTTTCAGGTTAGTCTGCATTACTTCATCCCACTGCGCTTCCGTCATCCGCAACAATAAATTGTCTTTAGAAATACCCGCATTGTTAACACAGATATCAACCTGTCCAAATGTGGTTAATATATCATTCACCAGCGTTTCGCAGGCAACATAATCCCCGGCATTGCTTTGGTATGCCTTTGCCTGTACGCCCATGGCGATTAATTTATCTTCCAGGGCTTTGGCTCTTTCCGCACTTCCGTTACTAACGTAGGTAAAGGCTACATTGGCCCCCTGCGCTGCAAATGTAAGGGCGATGCTTTCGCCAATGCCACGAGCCGCTCCTGTTACGATGGCTGTTTTAGCTGCTAACAATTTCATATGATGCTTTTAAGCTGATAAATAAAAAGTGACCACAAATAAAATAAACTTATAAATGACCTGTACTATATAATAATGTGCAAACATTACAAATATCGCTTTTATTATACTCCACCACCACTTGTCGTTATAAAATTTGGCGAAGGCGATTGCGCAAAATACACCTATTACCGAATAGGCTAGAATACCCACACTAATTTCAGTAAACAACTGCTGCGCAACACCAGGTATTACTTTATAACAGATTGATACCAACAAGGGTAGCATGAAAAATCCAAGCAAAATATAAAACGAATTGATTTCGGTGGCTAATACCAGGTGATCGAAAAAGTAGCGGCGTTTTTTGAAAGACAGCAGGGCTAAAAACAAAGCAGTAAGTGGCAACAAAACCAATAACAACACCTTGGATGTTTTTTCTGATTTCCTGGTAAATTTTTCTTTCAATTTCAACAGCGGGGGAGTAGCCGAAATAATCGAATCCATGTACCGCGCCCTAAAAACATAGCTACCGTTAACTGACTTGAAATTCTTAACTGCCATCACTGTTTCTACCTTGTCCTGGAGGCTGTCGATGTTTATCCCTGTGTGTTTGGTGGTTAGGCGACTGGCATATGATCCCTTGTCGAGATAATATAAAAACGGCATATTCAGCCCGGTGAAAAAAGGGAACAGCAGGTAAAGCAGGATCATCATCATAAAGAAAGGCAACGGCTTGAAATACTTTTTCCTCAACCCGTTACAATAATCCAACGAAAGTTTACCCGGA
>JBBQOJ010000186.1:0-6094 GCA_038330815.1 Chitinophagales bacterium
GGTTCTGGCGCCGGATTTTTTTGAATCATACACAAAATATCATTGCGCAAACAAGGGCGTATTTTCGCCAATAATCTTAATGGTATTTTTATTGGCACCCACGGTACCATCTGCACCCAGGCCAAAAAACAATCCCTGCCGCCATTGTGATTCATCCAGTTTATAGGAGGGGTCGTAGGTTAAACTCAGGTGGGTAACATCATCATTGATACCTACGGTAAATCCATTTTTAGGCTTGTCTTTTTTTAACTCGTCATACACCGCTTTCACCATGGCCGGTGTAAATTCTTTAGAGGAAAGGCCATAGCGGCCGCCAATCAGCCTGGGTAATTTTTCCAGTTTCCCCTGCTGTATGGCATCCACCAGCGTAGCCAGTACATCCTGGTACATGGGTTCACCAGCCGCACCGGATTCCTTGGTACGATCGAGGATGGCGATGGAAGTTGAAGTGGCAGGTAACACCTTCAGCAAATGTTGCAAAGAGAAAGGACGGTACAAGCGAACCAGTACCACGCCGGTTTTTTCACCGGCAGCATTTAAGGCCAGTACGGTTTCCGATACGGTTTCGCCGCCCGAGCCCATTACGATGGTAACGCGGTCTGCATCCGGTGCACCCACATATTCAAACAGGCCGTATTGCCTACCCGTCATTGCAGCAAAATCATTCATTACTTTTTCTACAATGGCGGGCATATTATTGTAAAAGGTATTCACCGTTTCCCTTCCCTGGAAATAAACATCCGGGTTTTGCGCGGTGCCGCGTATAAAGGGATGTTCAGGATTTAAACCGCGGCCGCGATGGGCGATCACGAGTTCATCGGGGATCATCGATTTAATTTGTTTATCCGTTAGCAGTTCCAGCTTGTTTACTTCGTGAGAGGTACGGAAGCCATCAAAAAAATGTACGATGGGTATCCTTGCTTTGAGGGTGGCCACCTGGGCGATTAAGGCAAAATCATGCGCTTCCTGTACACTGGCCGAGCTTAATAAAGCAAAGCCCGTGGTTCGTGCAGCCATTACATCCTGGTGATCGCCAAAAATAGACAGTCCCTGTGCTGCCAGCGACCTGGCGGCCACATGAAATACGGTGGCGGTTAATTCGCCCGCTATTTTATACATATTGGGCAACATCAGCATCAGGCCCTGGGAGGCGGTAAAGGTGGTAGTGAGTGCACCGGTTTGCAAGGCGCCATGCACGGTACCTGCAGCGCCACCTTCACTTTGCATTTCCATAATGTCGGGTACCGATCCCCACACATTTTTCAATCCTTTGGAGGCCCATTCATCGGCCAGTTCGGCCATAGTAGAAGAAGGCGTAATGGGATAGATGGCGCACACCTCGTTTACGCGGTAGGCCACATAGGCAGCTGCTTCGTTGCCATCGATGGTGGCGATGGTATTGATATTAGTTGACATCAGTAGTTTGATTAACAGGTTCGGGAATCATTTCTATAGCATGGCAAGGGCATTGTTCGTAACATACTCCGCAACCCGTGCAGGCATCAAAATTGAATTTATAGCGGTTACCCTTCCCCAGTTTGATAATGGCATCTTCGGGACAGGCGCCATAGCATCCGTCGCACTCAAAACAGTTACCGCAACTGAGGCAACGCTGTGCTTCAAACCTTGCTTCGGGTTCGGGCAGTCCTGCAATGATTTCATTAAAACTTTTTACTGCGATGGCAGGTACCAGTCTATCCTGCTCCTTTTGAGGCGCTTCTGTTTTATACCACATGTGTAATTTGCGGTAGCCGGCAGTAGGATGTTTTATCGGTTTGATAAAGGGCTGTTTTTCCAGGAAGCTATTGATGTATTTGGCGGCCTTTTTTGCCTGGCCGATGGCAATAGTGGAACTGCGGTTTTCACCGGGCAACATGTCGCCTCCTGCAAAAACACCCTCATGACCGGTCATGCGTTGCGCATCAATTATTACGGTTCCATCTTCCTTGATTACGATACCAGGAAGGGAGCGAAGGAATGCAGAATCGGTTTCCTGCCGGTTGGCATTGATAATTACCGCGGCGTCCACCGTTTCATATTCACCGGTGGCCATCGCTTTTCCTTTCTCTATTTTCAATACCTCAAGCGTAACCTTATTACCGGTTACACCAATGATCTTTCTTAACAATTGTACCTCCACCCCTTCTGCCAGTGCATCTTCTGTTTCATAGTCATAAGCGGGCATCATTTTTTTATCACCGGGAAAATAAACAGCCACTTCCGAATCAAAGCGTTTGATCATTCTTGCCAGGTACAGGGCTAGTTTTCCACCACCATATACAACTACTTTTTTATTGGAGAAGGGTACCGGGTTGGCTTTGGCTTCGCTGAAAAAGGAGAAAGCATCTGTTATATAAACGGAATCATCCGCCGGGAAGGTTTCTTTATAAATCAATTGGGCACCGATGGAAAGATACACCGCATCAAACTGGCCATTTTGTTTTTCGGCCAGCACATCCATTATTTTATAGTTGAGCCGGATTTTCACCCCCATATTGACAATGCGGTCAATCTCCGCATCCAGCAAGGCTTTCGGCAGTCGGTAGTCTGGTACTCCGGTCCATAATAACCCGCCGGGATGATTGCCGGCATCGAATACTTCCACGGTATGCCCCATCCGTGCCAGGTGATAGGCAGCAGATAAGCCACCCGGACCAGCACCAACAATGAGCACTTTTTTTCCGGTTGGCTTGCAATGAAATTTTACGGGCCATTGCTGGCGGATGGCTTCATCACCAATATACCTTTCCACCGCATGGATGTTTACGGTGGTATCAATGTGGTTGCGGTTGCAGCCTGTTTCGCAGGGCTTTACGCAAACGCGTCCCATGATGGCCGGAAAGGGATTGTCTTCCAGGATGGTTTGAAAAGCATCGAAATAATTACCTGCCTGTGCATGGTCCATCCATCCCTGGATGTTTTCACCGGCAGGACAGGCACTATTGCACGGCGGCATAAAATCAACATAAACAGGTTGACGAAATCGCTTTGGGCCGGTACCTTCTGCATGCAGGGTAAGGTCGACCGGTTTTGTGATATCAATAATTGGCATGGTGGTAATTTTGATGCAAACAATCGGCAGTGATGCAATGAACGGGATGTAAAACTCCGGCAAAGTAGTGCCATAATGCAGGCTAAAACCTGATATACCGCCTCCCGCAAAATGATTTATATCATATTGTCAATTGGCATCTTTAGTATACTTGTCAACAAAAGGATTGTAGCACGTGGCAGTACAATAAATAAGTGGATAGGGATAAAAAGCAACCAGGCAGGTAAACGCTTCTCCCGATTTTTGCCAGGCCCATTGGTTAACAAGGTAACTTTTTAAAATCCGGCAACGCTGGTTGAACTTATTTGCGGGTAGCCGTGTGTTTTAATTACACACCTTGTGTTATTTTTTTATAATTACCTGCTATTTGCTTGCATTTAAAGTTTAAACGCAATATATTGTCGCCGTATGTTAAGTGTGATTACAACCCCCCCATTGGGTAAATTGCTGCATGAATTCGGTGATATCAAAGATTTGCCCGACGATCAAAAGGTTGCTTACAAACCCCTCCTTAACTGGCTTAAAAAAAAATCGTTTAAACTGGAAGCTAATTTTCCCGACACGGGGGAGGCTTCCCTGCAGGTGTATTTTGTACTGCAGGCAACAACTGCTCCTACGGAGGAGGAGGTAACATTTTTGTTAACGTTGCCAGGTATTGACGGTGCCTATGAAAAGCCGATGGAAGATTTACCAGGTTGATTCTTTATTCACCAATTAAATATTCATGTATGGCAAAAACACCCCCCAAATCGAAGCCTAATGACAACGCTTCCCCTCCTGAAGGCAGTGAGTTGATTGTTATCGTACAGGAGGATGCCGGCATTCGTTCCGCCGGCCCTTCGCTTGCCTCCCGTTCGGGAAGAAAGGTTTCCGGTCTTAATTCAATTATGCAAAGTAACAAAGCCTCCTTTTCTCCGATTTTTGGAACGGAAAGCCGGGTGGAGAACATTTCCGGCGCTGCGGCAGAAACACTTGAAAAAGCCAATGTGCATTTAACTACTTTTTATAAGGTTGACACCAATAAAAACCTAAACGAGGTAGCAAAGGAATTATTGAATGATGGTATTGTTGAAGCGGCTTATATCAAGCCACCGGCAGAACCACCTGTTATTATTGATGAGGATATGTCGCCCCCCGATTTTAATGAAGATGCACCACCGGTAACACCCAATTTAGTATCCAGGCAAATATATCTCAATCCTGCCCCTGCCGGCATTGATGCGAAATATGCATGGACGCTGGCAGGTGGAAAAGGCAACAGCATACGGATCATAGATATTGAAGGCGCCTGGCGATTTACCCATGAGGACCTGAAAGTGAACCAGGGCGGTGTAATTGCAGGTACCCAGTCTGCTGATATCGGCTGGCGAAATCATGGTACTGCGGTGGTGGGAGAGTTTGGAGGCGATGAAAATACCTTTGGTATCACCGGCATTTGCCCGGCCTCCAATACAAGGGCGATTTCAATTTTTGGCCCGTCCATGGGTTCCGCAGCGGCTATTCGTAAAGCGGCGGATGCGCTGAGTGCAGGCGATATTATTTTAATTGAATTGCACCGGCCGGGGCCAAGGCATGGCTTTGCAACCCGGGGAGATCAATTGGGCTATATCGCGGTAGAATGGTGGCCCGACGATTATGCCGCTATCGTTTATGCCTGCAGTAAAAATATCCTGGTGGTAGAAGCGGCAGGCAATGGCGCAGAAAACCTGAGTGACGGCCTCTACAACACAAAGCCTGCCGGTTTCCCTGCATCATGGAAAAATCCATTCAACACGGCCAATCCTACCTCCAATGCCATTGTTGTTGGAGCAGGTGCACCTCCGCCCGGCACGCATGGCCGGGATCATGGGCCAGATCGTTCGAGACTGGATTTTTCAAATTATGGGGCAAGGGTAGACTGCCAGGGTTGGGGAAGAGAGGTTACCACCGCAGGGTATGGCAATTACCAGGGAGGAGGCAATGAAGATTTTTGGTATACAGATACCTTTAGCGGTACATCCAGTGCTTCACCCATTGTTGTTGGCGCATTGGGCTGTATTCAGGGTAGGTTGCTCAACAGGAGCAAACCGAAACTCACACCTTCCACCGCCCGCAATTTATTAAGAACAACAGGATCACCACAACAGGCGGCACCGGGAAGACCGGTTAGTCAGCGCATTGGCAACCGTCCCGATCTTAAACAGGCATTTTCTACTTTGTCCATCGGCGGAATTGTAAAAATTAAGGAGATAAAAGAATTTAAGGAGAAAGAAGTAAAGGAGTTTAAAGAAAAGGAAAAAGACAAAGAATTAAAGGAATCCAAGGAGAAGGAAGTGAAGGAGTTTAAAGAAAAGGAAAAAGACAAGGAATTGAAGGAATTCAAAGAAAAGGAATTGAAGGAATTTAAGGAAAAAGAAAAAGATTTTGAAATAGGCGGGCTGATTAAAAAAGTAGTATTGCCAGGTGCCGGCGGGGAGGATGACCTGCAGGGAAGAATTCAACAACTGGAAGCCCAGGTACAACAACTGTCGCATTTTATCGGCAGCGAAAACCGGCCTGATCTTCATGCCAGGTTATTCAATGAGGAAGCACAGGGGGATACCGATGCATTGCAAAAAAATGCGGATGATGCAAAGGGTTTAAAAGACAACAAGGATATGGAAACGCTTTGATAGCTGTGCATCTAAAAGGCTGCCCTGTTAGTAGTAGGGCAGCCTTTTTATGTTATGTAATTACCCTTGGGTACCTTCATCATAACAATATGTATTATTTTATTTGCGTCGCCATTTCGAAATCAAACTGGTGTAATATCAACCACCTGATCAATTTTGTATGACCTGTATATTTCTAAATACCAACGATAAAGCCGGCACCTGGCTGTACGGCGCATTGAAAAAAAAAGGCGTTGACAACCTGGTGATGATTGCTGCGGAAGAGTTGGTGTATGCCCAACAGTTTAGTTGTGGTATGGAAGACGATGGCAGTTACTTCAGTATCCGGTTACAAAATGGCCTCGAAATCACCAATCAATCGGTGCATACAACTGTCAACAGGATCAATTTT
>JBBQOJ010000187.1:0-6076 GCA_038330815.1 Chitinophagales bacterium
GGCTGATTGATGCTTCCTATATTAATATCAGGGCCGTCAACCTGTCGTACAATTTTCCAAAAACACTTATTTCCAAAATCAATGTTAGCAGTGCACAGTTTTTTTTAAGTGCAGAAAACCTGGCATTTTTCTCCAAACGTAAAGGTTTAAATAACCAGCAGGCGTTTTCAGGCGTTACTTCCAATGCCTATCCACCTGCAAGGATACTTTCTACCGGAATTACTTTCAACCTATAAATTCATGCACATGAAAAAATATATTTTATTTTATATCGTATCACTATCTTTTGCAGCTGCTTCCTGCAAAAAAGATTTCCTTGATACCTTTCCTACCACTTCCGTGGCAGCCGCTGATGCATTGCTTAGCACAAAAAATGCCACCGCCGCGTTAAACGGCATTCACCGTGTAATGTTCACCCAGTATGATGCACAGGGACAAGCCGGCGAAGGTTCCATTAACCTCTTTAGGGATTATTTGGGAGAAGATATCGTTTTTCCACTGGCCAATGGAAGTGCCGGACATATTAGCTGGTTGCAATGGCAAAATCACCGCAATGTAAACGCGGGAGATATGCGCTTTGTATATCGTTTTTATTACCGGCTCATTGCGAATGCCAATGTACTGATCAATGGTATTGATGGTGTACCCGGACCAGAAGCTGAAAAAAAGCCAATCAAAGGACAGGCCCTTGCCTACCGTGGCTGGGCTCATTTTCAATTAGTACAGTTGTGGGGAAGCCGTTACAATGCTACCGCAATGCCCAACAGCCAGCCAGGAGTTCCGTTATTATTGGAGAATACCCTCGTTGGACAGCCAAGGGCTACTGTAGAAGAGGTGTACACCCAAATTAATAAGGACCTCGACGAGGCGGATGTTTTATTAACCGGCTATGTTCGTACCGGTTCCGCTGCAAAATCCAATTTTAATGCATCGGTGGTGAAGGGTATCAAGGCAAGGGTTGCGTTAACCCAGCAAAACTGGGCTGCAGCCGCTACCAATGCGATTGCCGCGAGGGCAGGTTTTACATTGATGACCAATGCCGAATACCTCACCGGTTTTAACAATATTACCAACCAGGAATGGATGTGGGGCAGCCGCCAGATAGATGATCATAACACCTTCTTCTTTTCTTACTTTGCCTATATCTCCGCCAATTTCAATTCAACGGTATTGCGTACACAGCCCAGGGCCATGAACGCCAACCTGTTTAATTCTATCCCAACTACAGATAACCGCAAAAAATGCTGGGACCTTACCGGCGCCACGGTTCCTGTTCCGCCGGGTGGGGCGAGGGTACCCTATCAAAATAAAAAATTCCTGGCACAAAGCAGTTCGGCAAGTATGGGGGACGTTCCCTATATGCGTGCAGGTGAAATGTTTTTGATTGAAGCAGAAGCAAGGGCAAGGCAGGGCCAGGAACTGGCTGCACAAACGGCCTTATTTACCCTGGTTAAAAACAGGGACGCTGCTTATGTGCTTTCAACTAACACCGGCCAGGCCCTGATTAATGAAATTTTGTGGAACAGGCGCGTAGAATTCTGGGGAGAAGGCTTCCGCTTTACCGACCTGAAGCGTTTAAATCTTCCGATGTTGAGGGTAGGTATTCCTAATCATTTACAGGCGTTGATACTGGTGGCCACTATACCAGCAGGCGATGTACAATGGCAATTCCTTTTTCCGCAAGATGAGATAAATACCAATACAGCGTTGGTTCAAAATCCGCTTTAATCGTTACAACTTCTTACATAAAAAGCCATCCGCGGGGATGGCTTTTTTGTAAGATCATTACAATGCGTGAACAATATAATACGATTAACAGGAAATTACTCCATATCCACCACAGCTTTAATTACCATGGTAGCCGGATCGAGCCAACTTCCGAATACCTCCTTAAGCTCATCAAAAGACACCCGGTGGGTGATATAAACAGTAGGATCCACCAGGCCCTCTTTCATACAACGAATAACATGGTTAAAATCGGCACGGGTGGCATTGCGGCTGCTCATTAGGGTGGTTTCTCTTTTATGAAACTCCGGGTGACTAAAGCTGATGGCTTCTTTTTGCAAACCTATCAGTACAAACCTGCCTCCATGTGCCAGGTAGGGTAAGGCATTGTTAATGGCTTTTTGGCTACCGGTAGCATCAATTACTATGGTAGGCATATCATTGCCTGTAATTTCTTTTAACCGCGTTATCACATCTTTTGTTAATCCATTGATGGTGAATTCCACCTTTAACCTGTCTTTACAAAATTGCAGGCGATTGTCGTTTATATCTAGCGCTATTACCCTTGCTCCCGCAATCCGGGCAAATTCCATGGTACCCAGGCCAATAGGCCCGGCGCCAATCACCAATACGAATTCCCCGGGCTGCACATTGGCTCGCCGCACACCATGCGCACCAATGGCCAATGGCTCTAACAGGGCCAGGGCATCATAACCCAGCCCTTCGCTTTTTATTAAAGCATAGTTGGGTACCAGCAGGTACTCTCCCATTCCGCCGTCGATGTGCACCCCGCAAACTTTGATATCAGTGCAGCAATTGGGCAAACCGTTGCGGCAGGCAATACAGGTTCCGCAATTGAAATAAGGTATCAACGTAACAATTTCACCCGGGGCAAATTCAGCTGTGCCTTCGATAGCCACGAGTTCAGCGGCAAGTTCATGCCCCAATACCCGGGGATAATTGAAGAAGGGCTGGGTTCCCCTGTAGGCATGCAAATCGGTACCGCAGATGCCAATACGTTTAATCTTTAATAAAGCATGCCCCGGCTGGAGTGCCGGAACTGCACGATCGATATAATCAAATCTGCCAGGCTCCGTACAAATCAATGTTTTCATTGCAATTATTATTTATAAATAGCCTGCTTAAAAAAAGGCTGGCATCTGCCTATCCTAAGCATCATTGCCGGCTGGCTGCTATTATTGATTGGTAGCGATTGTTTCCTCTTTTACCTGATAGCCAAACCAGCCAAATAGCAGGATCACTACAAAACATACAAGGGGCACAAAATAACCCAGTTGGATATTGCCGGTGCCATCGCTGATATACCCCACCAACATTGGTAGCACCGCACCACCAACAATGGACATAATGATCAGGCTGCTGCCATATTCGGTGTCACCTTTCAGTGATTTTATGCCCAACGCGAAAATGGTGGGAAACATAATTGACATAAAAAAGCAAATGCCAATTACAGCATACACGGTGATCATACCATGGGCGGCAATGGCAACAACACATAGCCCGATATTGATGGCGGCATATAAGGCCAGCAATTTTTGCGGCTGGATATATTTCATCAGGAACGTGCCCAGGAAACGACCTACCAGGAAAGCCAGGCCGCAGGCGCCCAGGTAGAAACCCGCCAGTTCCTCTGTAATACCTGCCGAAGCAGGGGCATACAACAGGAACAAACTAAATACCGCTACCTGTGCACCTACATAAAAAAACTGTGCTGCCACCGCCCAGGATAAATGCCGGTGGCGGAAAGCATGCAGTATATTTTTACCAGCTATGTGGCCTTCCGGCTGTTGTAGCACGGGCAATTTTGTAAAGGAGAAAATAATGGCGATGATTACCAGTACCATTCCAAGAATAAAGTAAGGTATTTTTACAGAAGAGGCCTCCGATGCAAGGGCGATGGTTCTGGCAGCATCCGTCATTCCTGCCAATTCTGGTTCCGTATACCCCTTGGTTAAAATAATCTTAACGCCCACCACGGGTGCCAGCGCAGCAGCCAGGCCGTTGAATGACTGTGCCAGGTTGAGCCGTTGGGTAGAAGTTTCCGGATCGCCCAGGGAAGAAGCATAAGGATTGGCCGCCGTTTCAAGAATGGTTAAACCGCAGGCAATAACAAATAATGCGAATAAGAAAAAGTGGTAAGATTGGTAATTGGCTGCAGGAATAAATAAAAAAGACCCTACGGCAAAAAACAGGAGGCCCGCAATGATACCGGTTTTGTACCCAAACTTTTTCATGATGATGCCGGCAGGCAAAGCCATTATAAAATACGCAATAAACACGGCAGAGTCAACCAGGGTAGACTGGGTGGTGGTAAGGGTGAACGATTTCTTCAGGTGTGGGATCAGGATGGGATCGAGGTTGTGGGCAAATCCCCATAAAAAAAACAAGGAAGTGATCAGGATAAAGGCAAAGCGGTAAGACCTGTTGGTTAGTGCGGGCATGTAATTTTTTTTAGCAGCAGTTTGGTTCGTTAATATTGTTATAATGCCATAACATGACAAGGAAAATAACCGGTGCCTGGCCCGCGGATATAAATGATGAAATTGGGTATCCTACCTCATCGCCAAACATCCATTATCCATATAACAAGCCTGTGTGCTGGTTGTAGCGCCACCGTGATGTAAACATAGCTTTATACAAGAATATATATTTGCTATTTCTTCTCAAATAGTTGTGCTATATTATCTACCTTGCTGTTCCAAATCAGTAAGTATGAAGCCTGCATTGCGACAGATTACCGCCACGCCTCAATCTTCTTTCCTGGTGAGGAAGGATACGGGGAAGGAACTTCTGAATAACTGGCACTATCATCCCGAAATTGAATTACTCTATATAAAAAAGAGCACCGGTACCTGGGTGGTTGGCGACCATATCGGTCCTTTTCAGCATGGCGACATGGTGTTGATTGGCGGCCACCTGCCGCATTGTTTCCGGCACGATCACGGCCAGGTGAATAAGTTGCAGGAACCGACAGGCGAAGCGATTTGCGTTAAATTTTTACCGGGTGTTTTTGGCGACTATTTTTTAGCCATGCCGGAAAGCAAACTGTTGAAAGAAATTATGGCCCACTGTAACAGCGGTTTAAAAATTACCGGGGATACCAGTAAAAAAGTGGCGGCCGCCATGGAAGAGATGCTAGCGGCCACGCCGGGGAAAAAACTGGTGCATTTATTATCGATCCTGGAGGAGATTGCCGAAAGCCGTGAATATAATACCCTGAGCTCACAGGGGTTTATCCACCACCGCCAACAGGCAGACCAGGAAAAGATCAAGATGGTATTTGACTTTACTTTCAATCATTACCATGAAAAGATATCGCTCGACCAGGTGGCCAGCCTCCTAAATATGACGCGGCAATCTTTTTGCCGGTATTTTAAAAACAAAACGCAGAAAACCTATATCCGGTTCCTGATGGAAGTGAGAATCGGGTATGCGTGCCGGTTATTAATTGAAGAGGAAAAAAATGTGGCGGAAATCAGCTACGAATCCGGCTATAATAATATCTCGCATTTTAATCACCAGTTTAAACTGATCACTGGAAAAAAGCCGTTGGAGTACCGAAAGAAATACCTCACTTCAGAAGGCACTGCTAACGACGAAGCTTATTCGAAAAGCTGAACGCGCTACAGTTTCCCGCCCCCTACCTGGTGCCTTTAACTTTCATAGGTAAAATGTAAACAGCTGTGGAAGCGGTAATAAACAAGGTATCATTGTTAACACCTCCAAAACATACATTGGCGGTCCATCCCGGTATTGGATAATGAGCGATTTGAATGCCTTTTGGATTATAGATGGTGACCCCTTTTCCGGCCAGGTACAAATTCCCCTTGCTATCAAGGGTCATTCCGTCTGATTGGTGGTTTACAAACACCCTTCGCTCCCTAAGCCGGCCCCCTTTACCAACCGGGTACCTGTAAATTATTTTTGCACCAATATCTGATACAAAAAGCTGTTTGCCGTTTTTACTGCCAACGAGGCCATTGGGTTTTTTAAAATCCGTTGCAACAACCACGGGTTTGTTTGTACCCCGCGGAAGATAATATAATTTATGGCCGCCAAGTGCCGAATCAGGCTGCTGTCGTTGCCAATAATCGCGCTGGTAATAAGGATCGGTAAAAAAAATACCATTGTCGAGGTCAACCCAGCAGTCATTTGGGCCATTCAACCGGTGCCCTTCCCAATCGGATACCAGCACAGTTATTTTACCAGCGGGACTCACCGACCAAAGCTGGTTATCTTCATCCGCACAGGTAATTAAATTACCCAGCCGGTCGAAGTACATGCCATTGGAGCGGCCGGCCGGTTCCAGGAAGATGGATAGTTTTCCTTC
>JBBQOJ010000188.1:0-6062 GCA_038330815.1 Chitinophagales bacterium
GGCGGGATTTTTTTATGGATTAATGTTATTGCTGCATCCCACCATGAAAATTATATTATGAAAAAAATTACCATGCTATTGTGCGTAGGTCTGCTATGTTCGGGCTTAATGGCGCAAAGTACAAAGGAAAGTGTACCGCCACCCCCACCGCCTGCCGCAGTGTACGAAATTACACCCCCACCACCGCCTGCGCCATCGGTTGCCCCGGAAATCACGCGTAAAAAAAATGAAAAAGCGCCTCCTGCACCACCACCACCACCACCCGCACCACCAGTGGCACCACCGCCTCCGCCGGCACCACCAACAGAAAATAGCGGCACCATTTAAAAGTTAACCTAACCACCCTTACAGGAAGCATTTACGAAGGCTCCTGTAAGGGTGTTTGTTTCAACGCACACCTGCGTGATGTTCTGATAGCATTATTTTTTTGATTGATCAATGTGTATTTGCTATACCGTTACCATGGCGGTTCCGGGCGTAAAAAACCCACTTCCAGGGAAGCGGGCGTGAGAATGAAAAAATTAAAATATTTATACTGCGAAACTCTCCCCGCATCCACAACTCCTGCTGGCATTGGGATTATTAAAAAAGAAACCTTTGCCATTGAGTCCATCACTAAACTCCAGTTCGGTATTAACCAGGTATAAAAAACTTTTCAGGTCCGTTACCATCTTTATCCCCTTATCTTCAAAAGCCTGGTCCATTGGCTTTTGCTCATTGTCGAAATCCATTTTATAACTCAATCCGCTACAGCCACCGCCCACTACGCCCACACGTAAAAAATAGCTGGGGTCATCGCCCAATCCTGCATCCTTCATAAGGCTTAGCACCTTGGCTTTCGCCTTGTCGGTAATGTATATGGCATTGTCCTTTACCGCCGTTGTTTCAACGGGTAGCGCAGTAGCCACAGCCTCATGACTGGTATCTATAGAAACACTTTTCATTTATTATAAAAATTGATAATCCCTGTAGGGGTAATCGGTCAAAAAGCTCATGGATTAATGCACCACACTTTCTTCAAATTTAATTAATTCCATACCGTTCTTTACACGGTAATCATTGATAGCGGCCTTAATGGCATCTTCTGCCAATACCGAACAATGTATTTTAACCGGCGGAAGATTTAATTCTTCTACAAAATCCATATTATCTACGGTAAGCGCCTCGTCAATGCTTTTGCCTTTCAACCATTCTGTAGCCAGGGAGGAAGAAGCAATGGCAGAACCGCAACCAAAGGTTTTAAACTTTGCATCAGTAATCATACCGGTAGTGTCATCCACCTCTATCTGCAAGCGCATTACATCGCCGCATTCCGGAGCCCCTACCAGCCCGGTGCCTACCTTTTTACTGCTCTTATCCAGGGTACCAACGTTTTTTGGATTCTGGTAATGATCAATTACTTTTTCTGAATATGCCATTGTTACTAATTTTTAAAGTTGTTTTGTTAATAATTTCACCTATCAAAAATACCACCTCTACCTAAATATAAAATCATAAAAACTCATACCTATCGCCAAACCTAATGTGCTGCCCACTCAATGGTACTTAAATCGATTCCTTCTTTATACATTTCCCATAATGGGCTCATTTCTCTTAACTTCAACACCGTTTCGCTGATGGCTTTAATGGTGTAATCAATTTGTTCCTCGTTGGTAAACCTGCCCAATCCAAAACGTAGCGAACTGTGTGCCAAATCATCTCCTAAACCAAGCGCTTTTAACACATAGGAAGGTTCAAGCGATGCGGAGGTACAGGCGGAACCGGAACTAAGGGCGATATTTTTATTAAACCCCATCAGCAGTCCTTCCCCTTCAACGTGCTTAAATGAAATATTGGTTACATGCGGAAGGCGGTATTCGGTACTCCCGTTAATGTAAGCTTCTTCCAGTTTCATCAGCTCCGTTTCCAGTTTGTCGCGCAATACCTTAATCCGACTGGTATCTTCCTCCATATCCAACATACATAGTTCGCAGGCCTTACCAAAACCAACAATACCAGGTACATTCAAGGTTCCGCTGCGCATGCCTCTCTCATGACCACCCCCATCCATCTGGGCGGTAACTTTTACCCTGGGGTTTTTGCGCCGCACGTATAAGGCACCCACACCTTTTGGACCATACATTTTATGGGCAGTAAAGGCCATCAGGTCGATGCCGTCTTTATTTACATCCACCGGTATTTTGCCAACTGCCTGTACCGCATCAGAAAACAACAACACCCCATGCCTTTTGGCGATAGCGCTTATCTCCCTGATCGGTTGCACGGTACCTATTTCATTGTTGGCGTACATAATGGCCACCAAAATTGTGGTTGGCCTAATGGCGGCTTCCAGCTCATCCAAATCAATTAATCCATCCGGCTTCACTTTCAAATAAGTTACCTCGCCACCCAGTTTCTCAATGTGTTTGCAGGTATCCAACACCGCTTTATGTTCGGTGGTAGCAGTGATAATATGATTTCCCTTGGAAGCGTACATTTCAAATACCCCTTTTATCGCCAGGTTATCTCCTTCTGTAGCGCCACTGGTAAAAATAATTTCCTTTGGATCGGCGCCAATTAATTTCGCCACCTGCTCCCGTGCATAATCAACTGCTTCCTCAGCCTCCCATCCAAAAGGATGATTACGGCTGGCCGCGTTTCCAAAATGTTCAAGGAAAAAGGGGGTCATTGCTTCCAATACACGTGGATCCATTGGGGTGGTGGCATTATTATCTAAATAAATCGGCAACTTCAGCATACATAGTTATTTATTGTTACAACACGAAATTACTGTAAAAGGTTCTATTTTAGCTGCGTTGGGTGCCTACTACCATTCAAATTACCTATTTCGTAAACAGGTGGCCTAAAAACTCTTTATATAATGTTAAAAGTTGAACATATTGGCATCGCGGTAAAAAACCTTGCCAATGCAATTCCTCTATACGAGCAATTGCTTAATACCACCTGCTATAAACGCGAAGTGGTGGCATCGGAGGCGGTTACTACCGCATTCTTTTTAATTGGCAATACCAAGATCGAATTACTGGAAAGCATTGACCCCGAAGGAGTGATCGCCCGCTTTATCGACAAAAAAGGAGAAGGCATGCACCATATTGCATTTGAAGTAACCGATATCCTAAGTGAAATGGCCCGGATGCAAAAAGAGGGGTTTAAACTTCTCAACGAAGTGCCGAAACCCGGCGCGGATAATAAACTGGTGTGCTTTGTACATCCCAGGGAAACACACGGGGTATTAATAGAACTATGTATGGAACTACCCGGCCCAGCTAACCCCACCCACAACATAATATAAACATCAAGAGAATAAATCAGGGCGTGCGCCCCGCCGCAGCGGACTGTGGGCTTTTCGCTACAATCCCCTCACGCGAAATCCCTATTCCATCCTAAAAATGGCACCCCGGGCGTTCAATTAATTTAAAAAAGGGTTATGCCTTTTTTCCTCCCCGATAGTAGTAGGTTCGCCATGGCCGCTGTATACAATGGTCTCCCCAGGTAAGATCATTAGCTTGTTTTTAATATTGGCAATTAACGTATCGTGATCCCCCATCGGCAAGTCGGTTCTGCCAATACCGCCCTGAAACAGTACATCGCCGCCAATGATAAAGTGTTGGCGGGCACTGTAAAAACAAATGCTGCCAGGTGAATGCCCGGGCGCCTCTATTACCACCAATTCATCTTCTCCTATATTTATATGGTCGCCCTCTTTTAGTAAAATAAATTCCCCGGTATAATTGTCGAAAGGCAGGTTATACATCAGGCCCGAAGTGGGTGCAAACTGTAATACCGGTTTTTCCTTTTCATGTAACTGCAGGGTAAGCTGGTAGGTGGTGGCAATGTATTTATTGCCAAATACATGATCGAGGTGGCAATGTGTATTTAATAGCATCACCGGCTGCAATCCATTTGCTGTAATAAAGCCGCTGATCATCTCCTTTTCCTCTTCGAAATAACAACCCGGATCAATTATAACACATTGATTAAACTCATTGTAAACTAAATACGTATTTTCCTGTATGGGACTGAATGTAAAAGATTTTATTTTTAACATTAGCAATTTGTTTACTTAATAAAGCGATATTTTTATGGTTGAGTTGAATCGAGTAATTTTATTAACAAATATCAAGCACCACATGGTAAAATTCCGCATAATTCTTACATCCCTCTTTTTTCTTTTGTTATTTGCCAATGCCGGATTTACCCAGGTAAATGCAGTGGAGTTTGGAAAAAACAGGGTTCAGTATAAAAAGTTTAAATGGGAGTACTACCAAAGCAGGAACTTTAATACCTATTTTAATCAAAACGGACAGGAACTCGCCAAATTTGTGGCGCAGGTGGCGGAAGAAGAAGCCCCCAAAATTGAGGCTTTTACCGAATACAGTCTCCAGCGAAGGGCCAATATCGTGGTATATAACGAGTTTGCCGACCTGCAGCAATCCAATATCGGTTTGGGCATCGACTGGCAAATAACGGGTGGTGCTACCCAGTTGGTGAATAATAAAATGGTGGTGTATTTTAATGGTGATCATGCGCATCTAAGAACCCAGATACGCCGGGGCATTGCACGTATACTTACAGATAATATTTTGTTTGGTGACGACCTGGGCGAATTTGCCGGCAACCAGGCCTTACTCGATTTGCCAAAATGGCTAACTGATGGCTATGTTTCTTTTGCCGGCGAAAACTGGAGCACCGCCCTGGACGATGAATTAAAAAGCGAAATACTCAGTGGCAATTACCGCAATTTTTACCAGTTTGCCTTTGACAAACCCGTGTTGGCGGGACATTCCTTCTGGCATTATATTGAGGAAAAGTATAAGAAAGAAAATGTGACCTACCTGCTGTACCTGGCCAGGATTTATAAAAACCTGAACCGTGCCTCCATGCAGATTTGCAAGATGAAATTTAAAGAAGTACTGGCAGATTTCATGGAATACCAGGAAGATAAATATTACGAAGACATCCGCCGTAGAAAAGCGTATCCAAAGGGCAACTACATCGAAAGTTTTGATATCAACAAGCGGCAGGATTACTACCGCATTAATGTTAACCCCATTGCCCGCAACAACTCCTTTGCCGTAGTGGAATATAAAAAAGGCATTGTAAAATTAAAACTGAGTGAAGATTTTGATTACACCACCTTGTTAAAATACGGCATCCGCAGCTACCGCAACGAAACCAACCCCGATTATCCCATTATGGCCTGGGATCCAAAGGGAACAAGGCTTACCGTAATTTATAAGCACGAAGGAAGAATAAAGCTTTTTGTGTATGATGTTGTAACGCGGATTAAGAATCCCAAGCTGGACCTTACAGATGAATTTCAGCAAATACAGGACGTGAAATATATGCTGGATAGCAGAACCCTTTTATTGAGCGCCGTAAAAAATGGCCACACCGATATCTTCACCTTTAATCTTGAAAATGAGAAGGTACAACAGATTACCAATGATGTGTACGACGACCTTGATGCAACTTATGTATCCTTCCCGGGTAAGACAGGGATTATATTCTCAAGTAACCGTCCCTCGGCCGATGCCCGTGGAGGCGACACCATATTACCCAGCAAGAACAGGTATAATATTTTTATGATTACCAATTTTGGTAACAACGCCGAACTCAATCAAATTTCTCAGTTGTCGCACCTTAACTATGGTAATGCGAGGTACCCAACGCCCTATAATTCTAACCACTTTACCTTTATCAGTGACGAAAATGGGGTGGCCAACCGTTATGCTGGATTCTTTAGCACCAAGGCAGCAGGCTTAGATACGCTGGTGCTGATCGCCGATGAGATATTACGCAACCCCTCCAAAAAAGACATCGACAGTACGCTAAGGGTTTACAAAAAAACGGATGTAGATTCCATTGCAGTGGTGGCGGTGTCACAGGATTCTGCCTATACCTTTCCTATCACCAATTATGAAAGCGGCGTGGCCGAAACAAGGGTAGCCGGCGATAACAACCAGGTAAGTGAGGTAACAAGGCAAAGTGATGAAAAAGTGTTGTACAAATTAAAAATTGATGAAAATGCATTGAAACGCCGCAACGTAACGGTACCGCCT
>JBBQOJ010000189.1:0-6059 GCA_038330815.1 Chitinophagales bacterium
CAATCTGGTTAGAGTCGGAAGAAGATATCGGAAGCACATTTTATTTTACTGTGCCAAAACTTTTAGATTAAATTTATGGAACCTATACATATTTTATTGGTAGAGGATAATGAAGGAGATATATTACTCACCACCGAAGCATTGTAAAAAGCAAAATTATTTACCAAATTAAGTGTGGTTAGAGACGGGAAGGAAGCGATGGATTTTCTTACAAATGCGGCTGGCTATTTAAATGCAAGCCAGCCCGATTTGCTTTTACTTGATATCAACCTGCCTAAAAGAAACGGGCACGAGGTACTAAAGTTTATTAAAGAGAATGAAGTATTATAATACATTCCGGTTATTATGCTTACTACCTCCTCATCACCTTCGGACATAGCACTGGCGAACAAAAACCATGTTCATTGTTTTATCACAAAGCCTATTGAATCCCATAGTTTTCTTAACGTGATAACAACCATTGAAAATTTCTGGTTGTCCATTGTTAAATTACCTTCAAAAACAAATCTATTTTGATCCATTCATATAGCCTTTAAACATTTAAATTATTGAAAATAATCCTGCGATTTTGAATTAGTTCAAACTTATCTAAGTGAATACCTACTTGCAACAATAGTACATGCTGAATAGTTTAAAGAAGCTTTTGGTGTTTTACCCGGTTCATTAGCCAAATTGTATACTATTTGATTAGACCATACCTTAACGGATAAAGTCGGTAAAGGCCTTATAATCGAAGTATTATATATTGCCCGGGATTGCCCTGTAATAATACTTACAGGATAATCCAATTTAGATTTTAATATTCAATCCATTTAGTGATTATTTGCTGAAAGATGACATGACATCATTATATCTATATAAAAGCATCAATTACTGTGTACAATAAAAAAATCCCGCGCCGCTGATTTTCGTCAGCTTCGCGGGATTAATTGATCCACCCATTTTTAATCAACCGACTCTACAGATATATCTTTCTCCAGCACGATCGTTCCTTCCCGCAGGTCGCGGAAACCGGTATGAATAACCCCTGTTCCGGCCTGGCTGGCACGTAATAAATACGAACAGCCGTGCACCCCTTCTTCTTCCAGGGCATCCTGGCCAAGCAACTCGATAAAAGGCGGCAACTCAATAAACGGCATTACCAGCAGGAAAGGCGGCTTTACCGGTTGCCGCAATGAATGCAGCCGCAGCGTCACCCCGCAATGAAGGGTAACCGTTTCTACTTCCTGTGCCCTGATTTCTTTCATAATGGTAGTGGTTTTACAAACTCCAGGTGAGGCGCATCCTGGCGGTGGAGTACCTTTCTAAAAATGCCACATTATTGGAAATCACATGCCACCAGATATCTGCTGCAGTGCCCCCGGATAAAGATAAGGTATCCAGGTTGTAGGTCCAGGAAGAAGGCACTTGTATATTTTGTGCATATTTAAACCTCGAACCGTCTGCATTAAATACTTCGATATAGGAAAGCTCCAAGGTATTGCCGGCCTTGGCATGTGCCAATATTTTAAAAAACCTTCCTTCGGTGGTTTTACCGGTTATTACAGCGTAATTGAGTAAACCGGAATCTACAGAAGGGGTACCTAGCGTAAGCGTACTGATCTGCGCCCGGGTGAGGGCGGCAAGGTTATAGGCCACGCAGGCAGTTGCGCCATTGCGGGGAACCAGGAAGTGTACCCCTGGCCGTACGCCTTCCCACCAGAAATCGGCACCGGTGCTGGTTTCCCTGCCTGTGTCCAGGTCGCAGAGATAAGAACTTCGGATAACCAGGCTATTCAATGTAAGGTGCATACTGCCGTTGCTGTTGTATACGCGCAGGTTTCGGAGTGTAAGGTTGTCACCGGCGTATGCTTCGGCTACGCCAAATCGCCCGGAGGTTGTTTTGAAGAATACAATTGCGGCCCGCAAGGTGGCACGACTGATTTTGGCGGTGCTATACGGTGCAGTTACCAATTTGGGGGGAAGGGGATTGGGTGGTGCTGCGGGTACAACACTGTCTACCACAAAACCATATTTCGCACAGGAACGCATAAAATTATAACTGAAGTAGCCGTAGCCGTTATGCCCCCAGGTGGCATGCCAGCTATTCTTCACAATAAAATACTGGTCGGCCCTGTTATAACCAACAATTAACATGGCATGCCCTCCTGTTCCTGCCGGCAAGCCACCGCTGGTCAATACAGGATCCAGTACCCCGTTGTTGTCTTTATCATCCCAGGAAGCATAACAGCCAAAAACAATATTATATCCCTGGTACAGCAAGGCCTCCAGGTATCGCGTATTTTTAATACTCTCCCCTGTAAGCCCGTTATCACCAATGATTTTATAAGCGCCGATACCAAAAGCCTGGTTATTAAGTGCGGCTGCCGGCGGTGCATACGTGCCCGCTGCTACCAACGCATTGATCGAAGACTGGTTGGGTAAGTAAGGCCATTGATTTTCCAGGCATACATAACCGTTGTTACGCGACAGGAAGGGAGCGGCATCCGTAGTGCGCAGCCCTTCATCCAGGTTGTGGGCACGGCCCAAAAACACGTTGAATTTGAAATGGGTATACTGCTCCGAAAGGTTATCGTTGATGTGCGGATAGGCTTCCAACAACCCCATGGCGGCATGGGATACACAGGTACCACGCCCACCCTGGTCTTTCACCGGCGACTGGTTAACCCGGTGGTCAATCATATTGGGGAGGGCGGCAGATTCACTTTCGCCGTCGCTGTCACTGGCAGCAAGTAAACCACTGTCGTAGGCATAATAACTTTTATACTTGCTCAGTTTATTATCTACCGGTTTTGCTGCCTTTTTATCCGCTTCGGTAATTGTTGGCGTGTATTCAAAATACTTTGGACTAATCAGCGTAATTTCTACCAGTTCGTAAGCGTTGGTGGCTGCAATGGTTGGGTTTTCATCTACATCCAGTGCCCCTCCATACGCACGGGCCGTTTTACGCATAGCAGTAAATACATACCGATTGCCTTTTTGCTGATTCTTCTCTTCCACCAGTTCGGGCGACAACTGCCTTGATGCTTTTTTTAATGCTTCCAATTCTTCCTTTTTGAGGGTTGTTTTTTCCATAATGTTTGTTTTATTGTTTATGATGACAAGGTGATAAAGGACGGCGATATTACTTATGTCCCGGCCACCCCGGCAATAGTGGGAGATCACTTATATTTAATTGCTACGGTAAACGACAGCTACGGCAGTTGTATACAAACGATCTAAAAGGGGGCTCAAATTCACCTCAAACCTATTGTAATAAAAACACCTTGTCAATACCCTAATAGTAGTAATCCGCATTTTTTCCATTAGACCCGAAGTGAAAATTGCGTTTATGCAGTAACGTTAACCAGGCCTGAAAATAATTTTATAAAAAGGGATAGCTGATGAAAAAAATTGATCGAATGACTACCTGCAGGAAGGGTACAGCTGTACCCGTGCTACATTCAATGACCGGACACTAAGTCAATAGCCTCAACATTTTATTACTGGCCGGAAACGATTTACAGTAAAGGATTTCACCGGTATACTTCCTTTTTCACAAAGTAAATTTTGGTAAATAAAAAGGATTACCAACCATTGGTTACCGTTAAAAACAGGCCTTTGCTTAATGGCCTTCACCTGTTGCCAGGAAGGTGATACGCGGCCTTCCGAAGAGGTATATTCTGAAAATAAATAACTGCATTACTATTCAACCCGGGCAATTCAATTTTTCGCTTATTGCCCTGGTTATTTCAGTCTATACGGTTATAGTGAAAGTGGAAACGGTACATAAAAGGATGTAAACGGTGGTTGGTCGGCTTTTCCTCGAATCGTTGTCAAAAAAGCTATAAAAAAGGAGATTTTATTTAGCTCAACCCGCCCATTCCATGGATTTATCCGCGTGATGGTATACTATAAATTTTTGAATGAATAGTATCACCCCCGTTTGGGATAAATTTGGTAAGTTTAGGTCATTAATGATTTCTGAAAAAAAAACAATCAACCCGGTGATGGCCACCGGCGATTCACGGATTAATTTCATCACCCAATTATTGCCTGCCGAAAACGATACCATTTAAAACAACCTAACTATGTCTTCCCGTAGAAATTTTTTACAACAATCTTCGCTGCTGATCGGCGGAACTGCGCTTGCGTCCGCCGTTGAAAATGACGCATTCGCTTATTTTAAACAACGCGTTGCCCCCAGCGACCAGTTGAATATCGGTGCCATTGGTATCAAGGGAATGGGTTGGGCCAATGTGAAAGCCGCCCTTAAAGTTGCCGGGGTAAACCTGGTAGCCGTTTGTGATGTTGATAAATCAGTAATTGACACAAGACTTGCCGAATTGGCGAACCTAAACGTAGATGCCTCAAAGATAAAAATCTACGACAACTACCAAAAATTATTGGCACAAAAGGATATTGACGCGGTAATAATCGGCACCCCCGATCATTGGCACGCCTTGCAAATGATACATGCATGTGAGGCAGGAAAAGATGTGTACGTGGAAAAACCAGTGGGCAATTCCATTGTGGAATGTAACCGGATGGTAGCCGCCCAGCAACGCTACAATAAAATAGTGCAGGCCGGTCAATGGCAACGCAGCCAGCAACATTTTAAAGACGCTGTAGCTTTTGTTCAAAGCGGTAAGCTGGGCAATATTCGCACCGTGAAAGTTTGGTGTTACCAGGGATGGATGAAGCCTGGCTCGGTGGTACCCAACACTGCACCACCCGCCGGTGTAGACTACCAGCAATGGCTGGGGCCCGCTCTTACCCGGCCATTCAATGCCAGCAGGTTTCATTTTAATTTCCGCTGGTTTTGGGATTATGCCGGTGGACTGATGACTGACTGGGGAGTTCACCTGCTTGACTATGGCTTACTGGGTATGAAAGCCAGTTTACCCACCAGTATCGCCGGGCTTGGCGGAAGGTTTGCCTATCCTGACCTGTACGAAGAAACACCTGATACCCTGACTACCCTGTACGAATTTGACAACTTTAACCTTGTATGGGATTCGGCCATGGGTATCGACAATGGCTCCTACGATCGCGACCATGGCATAGCTTATATTGGCAATAACGGCACCCTGATTCTTAACCGGGGTGGCTGGGAAATTATTCAAGAAAAAAGAAGCGAAAATAAAGTGTTGCTGCCACTGCAAAAATCGAATGACAATGGCCTGGATAAACATTGGGAGAATTTTGTAAGCGTAGTAAAAAGTCGTAACGCGGCCCAGCTTAATTGTTCTATACAGGATGGGGCACATGTTGCTACTGTTGCACAAATGGGAAACGTTTCTTTTAGAAGTGGTAAAAAATTATTGTGGGATAAAGCCAAAGGCGGATTTACAGATGAAGCAATTAACCGGCAATATTTAATGAAGGAGTACCACAATGGCTACCGCCTGCCAAAAGTATAGGAAGGCTGCAACACCGTTGTGTGTGGGGAGCTTACACAATAGTGCAGAATTGAGCCGGCCGTTAACGCTACCCAGGCAACCAATGAATAAATAACCGCCGTTTCATTGGCATTTGTGCCTTTTTGGTATTAGATTTATACATTATTTAAAAAATTATTGTATGAAAAAAATACTATTTATTTCCATGTTGCTGTTTGTTTCCGCTATTGGCTGCTGCCAGTTAACCACCGACGAAAAGGGGAAGATTACCAAACACCTGGGTTCCACCATGCAAACCCTGGAGCAATCCTTGAAAGGGCTAAGCGAAGCCCAGCTAAATTTTAAACCTGATACCTCAAAATGGTCAATCAAGGAATGCGTATATCACCTTGCACTATCTGAAACCAATTTATGGGGATGGATGCAGGGGCTGATGGCTGCACCTGCAAACCCGGAAAAGAGGGCAAGCCTTAAAATTACAGACGATCAATTGCTGGCCGGAATTGAAGACAGGAGCAATAAGATAAAAACCGGCGAAGCTTTCGAACCCGTCAAAGCCCAATGGGCCAGCAAGGACGAAGCCATGGTTTTTTTAACCGCCGAACGCGAAAAACATATTAATTTCCTTAATACATCCAACGACGATTTCAGGAACCATGTGGCGGAGCAAAGTCCGGT